>CAINDT010000499.1 GCA_903847495.1 uncultured Actinomycetes bacterium | reverse complement strand
CGGCAGCGCGGACCATCTCGGTCGGGTTGAGCGCGGCGCCGCCCTGGACGACGGCGGTGCGCTTGTCCTCCGACAGCGACATCCCGGGCTGAGGCTGGACGACGGTCGAGACGGCCTTGTCGCTCTCGAGGATCTTGGTGACGTCTGCGATCGCCTGCTGGTAGGCGGGGCTATCGACCGTCTGGGTCTTGGAGGTCAGCACGACCATCATCGCGCTGCCGCCGAGGCCCTGGAATTCGCGGGCGACGACGTCGCGGGCCTCGACGGACTGCGAGCCGGTCGCCTCCCAGCCGGCGCCGGAGAGGGCGTGCTCGGCCTTAGGGGCGAAGAAGCCGAGGGCGACCGCGGCGACGAGCCAGATGACGGCCACGAGCTTGCGGTGGGTGGCCGACCAGTAGCCGAGGCGGCCGATTGGTCCGAGCACGGGGGTTGCGGTGGCGGTAGCGGTACTCATCGAGCGCAGCCCTTCTGCAGGTGGAAGACGTGGGTGAGGATCAGTGCGGCACCGCACGTGCCGAACGCGACGTACATCAGCTGGTTGAGCCCGACGAAGGCCGTCAGCAGGAGGAACCACGGGGAGACGAGGACGGCGAGCGCGACGCTCGCGAGGACGATGACGCCGGCCATCAGGAACAGCACGCGCTCGAGCGGCCAACTCATGGCTCGCGGTGCCTTGGTGATCTCGGGGGTGATAGCGGACATGTCCGACTCCTTCTACTTCACAACCAAACGGTTGACAAGTTGTATCAGGTGGGCCGAGTGCGCGCAAGCGGGTCCGCGCGCACCGCGTGGTTGACGCGCGGGGCGTGCCACCACTAGACTCTGAAATGTCAGTCCGCTGTTCACGCTGGAGACATCTGATGGAACTTGATCCCAACGAGCACGCGCTTCACAACGCACCCTTCCTCTGGCGCACGCCGGAGCCGAAGAAGTCGTACGAGGCGATCATCGTCGGCGGCGGACTGCACGGCCTCGCCACCGCGTACTACCTGGCCAAGAACCACGGCATGACGGACATCGCCGTCGTGGAGCGCGGCTGGCTCGGCAACGGCAACGCCGTCCGCAACACGACGATCATCCGCTCCAACTACCTCTGGGACGAGAGCGCCGCGATGTACGAGCACGCGCTGAAGCTCTGGGAGGGCCTGGCGGACGACCTCGACTACGACGTCATGTTCTCGCAGCGCGGCGTGCTCAACCTCGCCCACAACCTGCACGACGTCCGCGAGAGCATCCGCCGCGTCGAGGCCAACCGCCTCAATGGCGTTGATGCCGAGTGGCTGGACGCCGACGCGGTCAAGGAGTTCTGCCCGATCGTCGACATCTCGCCCGAGGCGCGCTACCCCGTGATGGGCGCGACGCTCCAGCGCCGCGGCGGCATCGCCCGTCATGACGCCGTCGTCTTTGCGCTCGGTCGTGCGGCCGACGCGCTCGGCGTCGACTTGATCCAGGGCTGCGAGGTGACCGGCATCGACGTCGTCGACGGTCGCGTCGCCGGTCTCCAGACCAGCAAGGGCCCGATCGCGGCCGGCAAGGTCGGCCTCGTTGCCGCCGGACGCACCAGCCTGCTGACGGCGATGGCGGGCTTCGACCTGCCGATCCAGTCGCACCCGCTGCAGGCCCTCGTCTCCGAGGTGTACGAGCAGGTTCTCAACTGCGTCGTGATGAGCAACGCCGTCCACGTCTACGTCTCGCAGGCGCACAAGGGCGAGCTCGTGATGGGCGCCGGCATCGACGCGTTCAACTCGTACGCGCAGCGTGGCGGCCTCCACGTGATCGAGGAGCAGATGAGCGCGGGCATGGAGCTCTTCCCGCAGTTCTCCCGCGCGCGCGTCATGCGCACGTGGGGCGGCATCGTCGACGTCTGCCCCGATGCCTCGCCGATCGTCGGCCTGACGCCGGTCGAGAACCTCTACGTCAACTGCGGTTGGGGCACTGGCGGCTTCAAGGCCACCCCGGGCTCCGGCTGGGTGATGGCGCACACGATCGCGACGGGCGAGCCGCACGAGCTCAACCGCCCGTTCTCGATGACGCGCTTCGAGACCGGCGAGCTGATCGACGAGCACGGCGCTGCGGCGGTTGCGCACTGATGTTCGAGATTCGTTGCCCCTACTGCGGTCCGCGTGACGAGCCGGAGTTCAAGTACGGCGGCCAGGCGCACGTCGCCTACCCCGCCGATCCCGAGCTGCTGTCGGACGAGGAGTGGGCGCGCTTCCTCTTCGTCCGCGACAACTCCCGCGGCCGCTACGCCGAGCGCTGGAACCATGCCGCCGGCTGCCGCCGCTGGTTCAACGTCATCCGCGACACGGGGACCCATGAGCTCGTCGGGTCGTACCGCGTCGGCGAGCAGCCGGAGGACGCACGATGAAGCGCCTCGATGACCGTGGCCGCATCGACCACGACCACAGCTTCGACTTCACGTACGACGGCCGCACGCTGACTGCGCATCCGGGCGACACGCTCGCTTCGGCGCTCCTGGCGAATGGCGTCGACGTGATCGGCACCAGCGTCTTGATGAGCCGCCCCCGCGGCGTCGTCACCGACAACGTCACCGACCCTCACGCCTTCGCGCAGGTCGGCACCGGCAGCGTGACGGAGCCACTGAAGCGCATGAACGAGGTCGAGGTCTTTCCGGGCTTCGAGGCCGAGGGTCGACTCCATCAGGGCCTTCTCCCGACGGAGCGCGAGACCACGCGCTTCGAGAAGCGCTTCGCGCACTGCGACGTTCTCGTGGTGGGTGCTGGCCCCGCCGGCCTCAGCGCCGCACTGGCCGCAGCCGATGCCGGCTCGCGT
>CAINDT010000498.1 GCA_903847495.1 uncultured Actinomycetes bacterium | reverse complement strand
TACGCCGCCCGGGCACGCGGGTGCGCGGACAGGAACGTCTCGCGCAGGTGCGTGCCTGCGACGTGCGTGTAGATCGCCGTCGTCGCAATGCGCTGGTGGCCGAGCAGCTCCTGCACGGTACGCAGATCACAACCACCTTCGACGAGATGCGTGGCGAAGGCATGGCGCAGTGCGTGCGGCCCCACCCACTCCGGCAGGTCGAGCGGCTCGGCGTGGCGACGGACGATCAGGAAGACGCCGCGGCGCGTCAGCCGCCCGCCGCGATTGTTGACGAGCAGCGCATCGGGATCCTGTCGGGCCCCGAGGTGCGTTCGGCTGCGGGCGAGGTAGCGCTCGACGGCGCGCACGGCCTGGCCACCACACGGTACGACGCGCTCGCGCCCGCCCTTGCCCAGCACGCGCACCAGTCCGAGCTCGGCATCGAGATCACCGGGACGCAGGCCGCAGAGCTCGGAGACGCGGAGTCCCGCACCGTAGAGCAGCTCGAGCACGGCGCGATCGCGAAGCCCCAGCGGTGTGTTGTCGGGATGCTCGACGAGCAGAATCGTCTGCTCTGACGAGAGCGCGTGCGGCGGCGCCTGGGGCGCCTTCGGCAGCGGCACGTCGCGCACCCCCGCCGTCCGAGCGCCCTCACGGGTGCGGTGACGCAGCAGCGACCGCGCCGCCGCCAGACGCCGCCGCACGGTGGCGGGCGATAGTCCCCGCGCGCGCAGCTCCAGCGCGAACGGCTCGAGATCCTGGCCGGTGACGGCGTCGAGGTCCAGGTCGCGAGCCGTCAGATACGTCTGCAGGTCGGCGAGGTCGGTGCGATACGCCGTGATCGTGTGCGGCGACGCGTCGCGCTCCAGCTGCAACGACGTGAGGAAGTCCGTGATCCGCGGATCCTGCATAACGGGGAAGTTCGCTCCCCCGCTCCACGTCCCTCCGCCAGCGCCTTCAACTTCCGAATGGGGTCAGACCCCATTCGGAAGCCGAGGGTCCTAGATGCTCGGATCGACCCCGTCGATGAGGTCACTGAGGTGCGTGTACGGCAGGCCGTGGCTCTCGGCCACCGGCTTGTTCGTGACCTGACCTGCCATCACGTTGACGCCACGGGCCAGCGGCTTCGAGAAGCGCATTGCCTCCTCGAGGCCCTTGTCGGCGAGCAGCTCGGCGTACGGGAGCGTCACGTTCGTCAGGCCACGGGTCGACGTGATCGGCACGGCGCCCGGCATGTTGGCGACGCAGTAGTGCACGACACCATCGACGACGTACGTGGGATCGGAGTGCGTGGTCGGCTTCGAGGTCTCGAAGCAGCCACCCTGGTCGATCGCGACGTCAACGAGGACGGAGCCCTCCTTCATGCCACTGAGCATGTCCTTCGTGACGAGGCGCGGCGCGCGGGCACCGGCAACGAGGACGGCGCCGATCACCATGTCGGCGTTCGAGATCGCCTCCTCGACCATCTGCTGGTTCGAGATCTCCAGCGTGATGCGGCCGTCCATCATGTTCTCGAGCTCGCGCATGCGGTCGACGGAGCGCTCCAGCACCCACACGTCGGCCTGCATGCCGACCGCGATCATCGCGGCGTTGTAGCCGACGATGCCTCCGCCGAGGACGACCACCTTGGCTGGGGCAACGCCCGGCAGGCCGGCCAGCAGGATGCCGCGGCCGCCCTTCGGCTTCTCGAGGCAGTGTGCGCCCATCTGCGGCGCGAGGCGACCCGCGACCTCGCTCATCGGCGCGAGCAGCGGCAGCTTGCGGTCATCTGTTTCGACCGTCTCGTACGCGATGCACGTGGCACCCGTGTCGATCAGCGCCTTGGTCAGCGTCTCGTCCGGCGCGAGGTGCAGATAGGTGAAGAGGATCTGCCCTTCACGGATGCGGGAGTACTCGGGCTCGAGCGGCTCCTTGACCTTCATGACCATGTCGCAGGTGGCCCAGGTGTCCTCGCAGGAGGCGATCGTGGCGCCAGCGGCGACGTAGGCCTCGTCGGGGAAGGAGCTCCCCACGCCCGCGGTCGTCTCGACGACGACGTCATGGCCGCGGCCGACGAGCTCCCGCGCACCGGCCGGCGTCAGAGCGACGCGGTACTCGTCCTTCTTGATCTCCTTGACGACACCTACGCGCATGCGACACCTCCAGGGACTCTGAAACGTTCGGGGAACAGGCGGATGCTAGCGGGCGTGGCTGCTGCCGACCGCACCCGGTTCCACAGCGTGG
>CAINDT010000497.1 GCA_903847495.1 uncultured Actinomycetes bacterium | reverse complement strand
GAGGCCGATGATGAGGTCCGCATCGTTGTCGTGCGTGGCGCCGGTCGCGCGTTCTGCGCGGGCTACGACCTGGAGCAGGAGGCGCTCGAGGGCGAGCCGACGATCACCGAGTGGCACGAGGTGCTATCGCGCGACGTCGAGGTGACGATGAAGCTGTGGGGGCTGTCAAAGCCGACCATCGCCGCGGTGCACGGCTGGTGCTTGGCCGGCGGCATGGAGGTCGCAATGGCCTGCGACCTGCTGATCTGCACCGACGACGCGCGCTTTGGCGAGCCCGAAGTGCGTTACGGCTCTGGTCCCGTCACGCTGCTGATGCCGTACGTGCTCGGCGAGCGCCGCACACGCGAGCTGCTCTTGACCGGCGATACCGTCGACGCGCAGACCGCGCTCGACTGGGGCATCGCGAACCGTGTCGTCCCAGCCGATCGGCTGGAGACCGAGGTGGGGGAGTGGGTCGCGCGCATCGCGCCGACGCCGCTGCGCGTGCTGCAGTTGACGAAGGCTGCGCTCAACCGTGCGCAGAAGGCAGCGGGCCTGCTTGAGGCGGTGGAGGCGAACCTCGACCTCTCGGCGATGCTCAACGGCGCCCAGACGCCGGAGCAGAACGCGTTCGACGAGATCGTCCGCAGCGAGGGCGTCAAGGCCGCGCTGCAGTGGCGCGACAAGCGCTACGGCGAGATCCTCGGCGAGCTCGGCCAGGGCTGAGACCGCCGGGCGCTGGTGCCGGGCCATGCGGCCCAGCACCAGCGGCGCGGATCAGTGGCTGAGCTCGGCCAGGACGGTCGGCGGCACCAGCACGTTGTTGATGGCGTGGATCACGCCGTTGGAGGCCGCGATATCCGTGGTCGTGACCTTCGCGGTCTTGTTGATGAAGACATTGCCGTTGCGGACGGTGATCGAGATCTTCTCGCCCTCGACGGTCTTGACCTTCTTGCCGTTCAACTTGACGACGTCAGCGGCCTCGGCCTTGCCGGCAATGACGTGGTACGTGAGGACCTTCGTGAGCAGAGTCTTGTCCGCCGCGATGGCGTTGAGGGTGTCCTTCGGGACCTTGTTGAAGGCGGCGTTGGTCGGGGCGAGGACGGTGAACGGCCCCTTGCCGGACAGGGTCTTGACGAGGCCGGCCTTCTTGATCAGCGAGACGAGCGTGCTGAACTGCGGCGCGCCCGAGGCGACCTGGACGATGTTCTTGTCCTGTCGCGTCTCCGGCGCGTTCGACGCTGCCGAGGCAATGCCGGTCGTCGCCAGCACGGCGGAGGCCGCGAGGACTGCGATCGTGGTGATGCGCTTCTTCATGGTGGTTCTCCTGCCCGCCGGACGACCGCGGCGGTGCGTTTTCGACGCCCGGTAGTGGGCGCCGTTGGGGAATCAATCGGCGCCGTCCACCGCGCGGCCCATGCCTTTACGCGACGTTTACAGAAGTTCGCGGAGAACACACAATCCGCTGCGGAGAACCCGCAGCGAACCATGTGCTGCTCTGAGTGGGCGGTGAGGGACTCGAACCCGCGACCCCCTGCGTGTAAAGCAGGTGCTCTAACCAGCTGAGCTAACCGCCCGAGAGGGCCATGCTACCGCTGTCGTGGCAGGGGCACGGACAGTGCACGGCGAATACCTGTCACATGCAGGAGGAGTCCCTCGGCGAACGCATGCGCACCATCATCCCGAT
>CAINDT010000496.1 GCA_903847495.1 uncultured Actinomycetes bacterium | reverse complement strand
CCCTCCGTCGAATAGACGGTAAAGCCAGCCTTGACGAGCTGCTGCGCGATGCTTGCGGCCGCCGGATTGTCGCGATCGTTGACCGTCAACGCGACACCCGTCGAGCCATCGGGAGTCGCGGTTGGCAGTGCCTGGCCCGCAGCACGCTGGGCCTTGGCAAACGCCGTCGCGAAGTCGGGGCCGGTGCCCATCACCTCGCCCGTTGCTCGCATCTCTGGGCCGAGCAGCGCGTCGGCACCGGGGAAGCGCGCAAACGGCAGCACGGCCTCTTTGACGCTGACCATGCTCGGCCGCTCCTCGGAGATACCGAGGTCTACGACGCGCTCGCCCAAGGCGACCCGCACCGCGGCGTCGACCAGCGGCACGCCCGTCGCCTTCGCGACAAACGGCACCGTGCGGCTCGCACGCGGGTTGGCCTCGAGGACGTAGACCTCGCCATCGCGGATCGCGTACTGCACGTTGACGAGGCCGACGACGCCGAGCGCACGCGCCAGCTCGACCGTCTGTCGCCGCACCTCTGCCTCAACCGCGGCACCAATCGAGAGCGGCGGAATGACGCACGCCGAGTCGCCCGAGTGCACCCCGGCCTCCTCCACGTGCTGCATGACCGCGCCGATCAGGACATCGCGACCATCGGAGACTGCGTCGACATCGATCTCGATTGCGTCCTCGACGAAGCGGTCAACCAAGGTCGATGGGCCAACATGCCCATCGCGCAGGGTTGCCTCGTCGTAACAGATCCGCATCGCACGACCACCGAGCACGTAGGACGGGCGCACGAGGACGGGATAGCCGATCCGATTGGCGACCTGGACCGCCTCCTCCATGCCATCGGCAATCGCCCAATCCGGCGCCTTGAGACCCGTCTTGGCCAGCAACTCGCCAAAGCGCAGGCGATCCTCGGCCAGGTCGATGCTCTCGAACGGCGTACCAAGGATCGGCACGCCCTCCTGCAAGAGTCGCTCGGCGAGACGCAGCGGCGTCTGGCCACCGAACTGCACGACGACGCCAACCGGCTTCTCGCGCGCGATCACCTCGAGCACATCCTCAATCGTGAGCGGCTCGAAATAGAGCCGATCCGACGTGTCGTAATCGGTACTGACCGTCTCGGGATTGCAGTTGATCATCACCGCGGCATAGCCAAGCCGCCGCAGCGTCATCGCAGCATGCACACAGCAATAGTCGAACTCGAGGCCTTGGCCGATGCGGTTGGGGCCCGAGCCAAGGATGACGACCGCGGGGCGATCGTCGTTGACCGGCTCGTCGAGCGCGTCATAACACGAGTAGCGATAGGTGCTGCGAGCCTCGACCTCGGCCGCACACGAATCGACGCTCTTGAATGACGGCACGACACCGAGGCCGCGGCGATGATCGCGCACCGCCTTCTCCTCCGTGCCCGTCAGCGTTGCGAGCTGGGCATCGCCGAGCCCCATCTGCTTGGCACGCCGCATGCTGGTCGCATCGAGGCCGTCCAGACCGAGCTCGGTGACGACCTGCTCGGCCGCGACGATCCGGGCAAACTCCTCGAGGAACCAGGGGTGGATCTCGCTCTCCTTGCTCAAGGCCAGCGGGTCCTCGCCGTTGCGTAGGCGACTGAAGATCAGGTCGTAGCGATCCCACTTGGCGACCTCGAGGCTGCCCTCCGTGCGCGCATCCGCATCGAGCTCGCGACTGCGCAGACCCTTGCCGAAACTCTCCGCAAAGGTGCGACCAATCGACATCGCCTCGCCGACGGACTTCATCTGCGTGGTGAGCGTGTCCTCCGAGCCCGCGAACTTCTCGAACGCGAAGCGCGGCAGCTTCGTCACGACGTAGTCGAGCGTCGGCTCGAAGCTGGCCGGCGTCGTCTGGGTGAGGTCGTTCGGGATCTCGTCGAGCGTGTACCCAATCGCGAGCTTGGTCGCGACCTTGGCGATCGGATAGCCCGTCGCCTTCGACGCGAGCGCCGACGAGCGGCTGACGCGCGGGTTCATCTCGATCACGACGATCTCGCCGGTGTCGCGGTTGAGGGCGAACTGCACGTTCGAGCCGCCCGTCTCCACGCCGACCGCGCGGATCACCATCGCCGCGGCATCGCGCAGCGCCTGGAACTCGCGGTCGGACAGGGTCATGGCGGGCGCGACGCAGACGGAGTCGCCCGTGTGCACGCCCATCGCGTCAAGGTTCTCGATCGAGCAGACGATCACGACGTTGTCGTGCTTATCGCGGATCACCTCAAGCTCGAACTCGCCCCAGCCCTTCACCGACTCCTCGATCAGCACCTGGCTGATCGGGCTCGCGCTGCAGCCCTTGCCAACGAAGTGGCGCAGCTCGTCGAGGTCGGAGGCGAAGCCACCGCCCTCGCCGCCAAGCGTAAACGCCGGGCGAATCACCATCGGCAGCCGCAGCGTGCCGTCGGCGACCAGCT
>CAINDT010000495.1 GCA_903847495.1 uncultured Actinomycetes bacterium | reverse complement strand
GTCCGCCTGCCAGATCGATGCGCTGCCGCCGTACACGACCGTGACGCCAGTCGTTGGGTTGGTCTCGGCGTTGTTGCGGTCGGCGCAGACCATCGCGAGCCCGTTCCACGCACTCAACTGCTGGACGGCGGCGATCGTCGAGTGGTTGATCTTGGCGATGCCGTGGTCGTCGAGGACGCGATCCGAGGAGCAGATGTACGCGATCAGGTCCGCGCCCTTGATCGCAGGGATCCGCGCCGGCTCCCAGTACGTGTCGTCGAAGCAGATGATCATGCAGATGCGGCCGAGCTCCGTCTCGAAGACGGGATACCCGGTGTTGCCGGGCGCAAACCACAGGACATCGGACGGGTTAAGGCCGTTCTTGCGGTACTTGCCGATGTAGCCCGAGGGGCCGATCAGCGCGCCGGTGTTGTACGCGATGCCCGTGGCGCGGTCGATCTCCGCGATGCCGATCGCGACGTGGCACCCGTGCTCGGCGGTGACCGCTGCGATCGCGTCCGTCGCCCGGCCCGGAACGGCGTCCATGTACGGGAGGAACTGCTCGAAGTCGCGGTAGATGTATCCCGACAGCGCCGCCTCCGGCAGCACGATCAGCTTCGCACCGTGCTCGGCGGCTTCGCGAATCACCGCGAGCGCACGAGTGAGGTTGCCGTCGAAGTCGAACAGCACCGGATTGAACTCGACGGCAGCGACGGTGAACGGCTCAGCGGGTCGGGGCATCGGCCTTCGCCTCCTCGGGTGCGGTGGGCTCGCCGCTCGTCTCCTCGCGGGTCTGCCCGGGCCAGAGCGGCGACGGCCAATCGCGCTTCACACTCACGACACGCAGCAGGGTCGTGACGATGATGGCGGTGACGACCGCGGGCCAGAAGCCAAGCGTTGTCGTGGCGATCCAGAACGCCGCACTGCCGATCACCAGCGCCGTCGCCGTCCAGTGCGCCTGGCGTGCCACCGTCGCGCGGGTCGCGGCCATCCCGTCGACGATGATGCCGCCGGCGGTCGTGGTGAGGACGCCGAGCAGGATCGCCGAGGCCACAGGCACGTCGTAGTCGACGCCCTTCTGCACGCCGATCGACACGAGCAGGCCCCAAGCCACGCCGCTCAAGATGAGCGCGGGCGTAGGCATCGCAACGACGCGGTGGAAGGTGAACGCGCCGAGGATGGCCGCAATGATCACGGCGGGGATGTACACCCAGTCGGCGATCGCAGCGGGTTCGAGGTTCAGGAGCACGTCGCGCACCATGCCGCCGCCGAGCGCCACCAGGAGCCCGGCGAACAGCGTGCCGTAGACCGGGAACCCGCGGTTGCGCGCCACGGCCGCGGCGAAGAAGCCGTTGACGGCCATCGCGCTCACGTCAACCCAGATCGGCAGTGCAGTCATCGGTGTTCTCCTCCGCCGAGCAGGTCTGATCGCTCGGGCCAGAGGGTCGGGTTGTCCGGGCTGCGGGGGCCGGACCACGGCGCAGGTACGGCCTGGAGTCGTTCGGCAATCGCAGCTGCCGACGTGTAGTACGTCGCACGCAGCGCAGCGAAGCGGCGCCAGATCGCGTCCTCGTCGACAGTGATGGTGATGCCACCGCGGCGCAGGCCATCGATGGCGGCGGCGAAATCGCCGGCCGCGACGCCGACGGCAGCCGTCGTGGGTTCGGGCAGGTGCTCGAGCGAGAGGTTCAGCGCCTCCAGCACCTGCTCCTCGAGCGACCAGTTGGTCGTTCCGTCGCTGTCCTGCGGGGCGTGCGC
>CAINDT010000494.1 GCA_903847495.1 uncultured Actinomycetes bacterium | reverse complement strand
CGGACGTCCGGACACGCAGAGCGCTACGCTCCCGGTATGCCGATCTACGAGTTCGCCTGCAGCGCGTGCAACAACGAGTTCGAGGAGCTGGTCTCGATGACCGGCTCGACCGCCGTCAAATGCCCCTCCTGCGGGTCCAAGCGCACGGAGAAGCAGTTGTCCTCCTTCCAGCGCGTGCGCGTCGGCCGCGGCGACCTGCCGGCAGCTGTGACCGCCGCGGCCGGTGCTGGTGGTGGCGGGTGCTGCGGCGGCGGCTGCGGCTGCGGCTGAGTCCGACGTGACCTCCTTCGAGGTCGCCTCCGAGGGGAGCCTCACGAACGTCGCCTCCGCGCTGTGCGCCGACCTCGGGCCCGGCGACGTCGTGTTTCTCGAGGGGCCGATCGGCGCGGGGAAGACCACGCTCGTGCAGGCCTGTGCCGCGCAGCTCGGTGTCACTGAGCCGGTCACGAGCCCAACCTTCGCGCTGGCGCACCGGTACGCAGGACGTTGCCCCGTCGCGCATCTCGATCTGTATCGGCTCGAGGGGCAGCCAGTGCGCGACACCGGCGTGCTCCTCGAGTACGTCGCGGAGGATGCCATCACCTTCATCGAGTGGCCCGACATCGGCTCCGCCTGGCTGCCGCCCGCCACCCGCGTGGTCTCGATCCGCATCGGCGCCAGCGCACGGCGCACGTTCACGATCGAGCGTCCGCGTCCCTGAGTGGGCCGCCGCCACTACGATCACCCCGTGCGCGTGCTCACCATCGATACCGCGACCAGCACGGCAGCCATCGGCATCGTCATCGACGGGGTCGCGATCGACGCCACGCCGATCCGTGAGACAGCCGCGGCCCAGCACGTCCTGACGGCAGTCGCCAGGACGCTGGACGAGGCAGGGCTGACGATCGGACAGATCGATCGCATCGTCGTGGGGCGTGGGCCGGGCTCGTTCACCGGACAGCGCATTGGCCTCGCCACGGCGATCGGGCTCGCAGCGCCGCACGCCACGGATCTCGTCGGCGTCACGACGACCGCCGTCCTGCGCGAGGCGGCCGGTGCCCACGCCGTCGCCGTGATCGACGCCCGTCGCGGCGAGGTATTCGCCGAGGGGCCGGGCATCGAGTTGGGGGCCTGCTCGGCGGACGAACTGGCTGCCCGGCTCTCCCCAGGCACGCTCCTCGTCGGCGATGGCGCGACGCGCTACCGCGAGGCATTCGCGGCGTGCGACGTCCCGCCGGACGACAGCGGACTGCACGTGCCTGCGGCTGCCGCCGCGGCCGCCTTGAGCGAGCTAGGTGAGGCGGCCACGCCCGTCTACGTGCGGGAACCCGACGCGGTGCGGACGGTGGATCGCTAATGGCCATCGAGGCCGAGGAGATCACGCGCGAGGACGAGGCGCCGATCACGCTGCGGCGGCTCGGCCTCGGCGACCTGCCGCTGATCGAGGGCGTCGAGCAGCGCTCGTACCCGACCCCGTGGTCGCGGACGATGTTCTCCGGCGAGATCTCCCGCCCGGGGTCGCGCTGCTACGGCGCGTTCGCCCGGAAGGCCTTGGCGGGCTACCTGATCGTGGCGCGTTACACGGACGCCTGGCACGTGATGAACGTCGCGGTGGACGAGCCGTTCCGCCGCCGGGGCGTGGCACGCCTGATGCTCGAGACGATGCTGCGCGAGACCGACGTCGACGGATCGCGCGGCCACACGCTGGAGGTCCGCGTCTCCAACGCCGGCGCCATCCGTCTCTACGAGAGCCTCGGCTTCCGTCCCGCCGGCATGCGCCGCGGGTACTACACGGACAATCGCGAAGACGCCCTGATCATGTGGCGGGGCGATGGCCCCGACGACCTGCCGCTGACGCGTTGATCCTCGCGATCGAGACATCCTGCGACGAGACCTGCGCCGCCGTCGCCACGCCCGACGGCACGCTGCGCTCCTCGATCGTCGCCAGCCAGGCCGCGGAGCACGTGGCGTACGGGGGTGTCGTGCCAGAGATCGCGTCACGCCGTCACCTCGAGCTGATCCATCCGACGGTGCAGGCGGCGCTG
>CAINDT010000493.1 GCA_903847495.1 uncultured Actinomycetes bacterium | reverse complement strand
GTCGCGAGCAGGTGCCGGAAGTCGACGACCGGGGATGGGTCGAAGCCGTCCATCTGGACCGTCTCGGGGCGGAACAGGTAGTGGCATGTGACGAGCGTGCGATCGGGAGCTTGTGGGCTGAGCATGAACGTCGAGACGCAATCGGTGTGGTAGTTGATGATCAGATTCGGCAGATGCACGCAGCCGTAGAAGGCCGTCGTGTCGTTCTCCTCGAGACCCGGTAGGAGCGGTAGGCCCGACTCGCCCGTCGGGGTGAAGGAGTGGAGGCCCGGGGCCAGGCGATTGCCGTTCCAGTCGGGCTCGGCCGGCTCGATCACATCGCCCGACTGGTACAGCGGCACCATCTGCACCAGCTCGGGATGGACCGTCGGGCAGTGCAGGCACTCGTTGTAGTTCTCGACGATGAGCTTCCAGTTGGCCGCCACGTCGTACGTGCGCTTGGCACCGACGACGAGCTCACCAACGCCATAGCGCGCCCACTGGAACGGATCATCGCTCGCCCAGTGTTCAAGCTGGGTGCGCAGCGGCTGGACATCGTCTGACAGCGTCACCCAGACGAAGCCATCCCACGTGTCGAGCGCCACGCCGACCAAGCCGAGGCCCGCACGATCCAGCAGCTCGTCGTCGGCCACGTTCGGGGTGCCCACGAGCGCGCCATCGAGGCGGTACGACCACGCGTGATACGGGCACACGATCGTGCGGCCCAACGCGCCTCCGCCATCGCACAGCCTCGCACCACGATGGCGGCAGGCATTGAAGAACGCCCGCAGCACGCCCTCGCGATCGCGCACGAGGATGACGCTCTCGCCGACCACATCGACCACGAGGAACGAACCCGGCGCGACATCCTCCTCGCGCCCTACGCAATACCACGCAGCGTGAAAGATGCGCTCACGCTCCAGCGCGAAGACGTCGGGCGCGAAGTAGTCGGCACCCGGCAGCGTTGGCGGTGACGACCAGGCCTGTCGTTCTGCGTCGTGCTCGTCGGCGTGCATGAGGCGAATCTACCAGCCAGCAGGCGCTCCTACGAGCCGGCTGGGGCGGAACGCAATGCGCGACGCGGCCTGCGTCGCGCGGGCCGGGCTCAGTTCGGCCTGAAGCACGACACGACGATGTCGCATGCGCCGGGGTTCGCGTGATGCGGTGGTTGCGTCACGTGCGTCGACGTCCGCAACGTGCGCGCATAGTTGCGTCAGTGGCTCCATTGCGGCGCATGCGTGTCGCCCAGCAGATCGACGCCCGCCGGTAGCGTCGAGGCATGGACGTGCCCGAAGTCATCGTTGTCGACACGAGCGTCGCGGTGGAGGCTCTCGTGGTCGAAGCGCCATGCCACGAGGGGTACTCGAATCTCCTCGCTGCGATTCGTGAGCAAGGCGTGATGCTGGCGTACTGCGAGCTGCTGGAGGCGGAACTCGTTGAAGCCGCGTACACGTGGGACATTCGACGGCGATATCCGCGCGACTGGCGTGCACGACGACGTGCGCAGACCGTAGACCGCCTAGAGGCGCGTGAACGTCGAATCCTGC
>CAINDT010000492.1 GCA_903847495.1 uncultured Actinomycetes bacterium | reverse complement strand
GTCGTCACCAGGATGCGCGGCGTCGGCTTCGGCGAAGCGCTGCTCCAGCGCCGCGCGGTCGGCGACCTCCTCGCTCTGATTCGACGCCCAGGCGCCGATGCGGCTCTCGCGCGGACGGGTGGCGAAGTAGGCCGCGGTGTCGTCGGCCGATGTCTCGGTGACGGCGCCCTCGATGCGCACCTGTCGCTCGAGCGGCTCCCACCAGAAGACGAGCGACGCGAACGGGTTGGCCGCGAGCTCGCGACCCTTGCGCCCCGCGCGGTTGGTGTAGAAGACGAACGAGCCATCGTCCTCGACCTCCTTCAGCAGCACCATGCGTGCGACGGGACGCCCCTGCTCGTCCACGGTCGCGAGCGTCATCGCGTTCGGCTCGAGGATCGCACCCGAACCGCGGGCCGTTCCGATCCACGACAGGAAGAGCTCGATCGGGTTGTTGCCGGCGGCCTTCTCGGCCAGCTCGCCGTTGCGATAGGCGACGCGCATCTCATGAAAGGCCATCGGTATCTCCTTCGGCGCGGGAGCGCTCCTCGACCAAGTTTATGACCCGCAGAGCCGACTCCTCGACCGCGAGGTTCGAGACGTCGATGACGGGGCAGCCGAGCTTGCGGAAGACGCTCGTGCAGTCGTCGATCTCCTCGAGGATCTTGGCAAGATCGGCGTAACTGTCGCGCGCGCGACCGCCCATGGCACGCAGACGCCGTCCGCGGATGCGCTGCAGCCGCTCGGGGTCAATCGTCAGACCGACGATCTTCGAGCGATCGACGCGAAACAGCTGCGCGGGCGGCTCGACGCCGGGGACGAGCGGCGTGTTCGCCGTCTTGTAGCCGAGGTAGCCGAGGTACATCGAGAGCGGCGTCTTGCCGGTGCGCGAGACGCCGACGATCACGATGTCGGCCTCGTTGAGTCCCTCGCCCGAGAGGCCATCGTCGTGCTTGACGGCGAACTCCATTGCCGCAACGCGCTTGAAGTAGTCCATCTCGAGCGCCACGGGGCGGCCCGGCACCAGCTCGGCTTCGTCGCCTGAGGCCTGCTGGAGCGCCTCGAGCGGCGCGCCGAGCAGATCGCAGCCCGGTAGGCCGTGCAGCTCGCACAGCTCGGTCGCCTGCTGCCGGAGATCGCGATCAATCAGCGTGAAGAACACCGTCGTGCGGGCCTGGCCGCTCAGCTTCGCGAACACGGCCTGCAGCCCGGCCACGGTGGTCACACGCGGATGGCGCACGATGCTGACCGGCGACGACGAGAACTGAGCCTGCGCGGCGCGCGCCACGCGCGAGGCGGTATCGCCTGTGGAGTCCGAGATGATGTGGATCTCGACGGGGGCGTTGCTCATCGCTGCAGCTGGGTGAGATCTCCGACAGGCGCGAACGCGGCGAGCGCGTCACGCAGAAGCCGTACGCGGTTGGCGCGCACGTGCGGATCGTCGGCGAGCACCATCACGCCGTCGAAGAGACCATCAACCGCGGGTGCGAGCTCGGCGGCGATGCGCAGTGCAGCGGCGGGGTCCTGCTCGGCGGCAATGCGCGGACCGATCGCGGCGATCGCCTCGGAAAGGGTGGTCTCGGCCGACTCCTGGAAGAGTGCGGCGTCGAGCGCGTCGGCAGCCTGCTCCTTCTCAGCGATACGGCTGCAACGGGTGACCGCCGCATGCGTGGCCGCCAGCTCCGGCGCGTCGGCCGCAGCGTGCAGTGCACGGGCGATGGCGGCGTGGCGCGCAGGATCGACACTGCCTGCACCACGTGCGGCGCGCTGGACATCGACCGGCACGCCCGCGTCGCCGAGCGCCTGATCGACGCGGTCGAGGATGAACGGCACGACGATCTCCTGCGTTGCCTCGAGATCGAGCTCGAGGTCGGCGCTCTGGCCGACCAGCAGCGCATGCGCCTGCGCGACGAGATGTGGCAGATCAAGCGTGAGTCCGTATCGCGCCTGGATCTCCACGATGCCGGCAGCAGCACGGCGCAGCGCGTAGGGATCACGCGAGCCCGTCGGGCGCTCGCCAATGGCGACTACACCCACGAGCTGGTCGAAGCGATCGGCCAGCGCCAGTAGTGCGCCCGGCACGGTCTCGGGTAGCGGGCGCCCTGCGCCGTCGGGCTGGTACTGCTCGCGGATGGCGACGGCGACACCCTCGGGCTTGCCGGCGGCACGCGCGTACTCCATGCCCGTCTCCCCCTGCAGCTCTGCGAACTCACCGACGAGCGTCGAGGCGAGATCCGCCTTGGCCAGACGGGCCGCCTCAACGGCGTGCGCGCGATCATCGCCCGCAATGCCGGCAGCGTCCGCGAGGATCTCCACGAGCGCCATCAGGCGTGCCGTGCGATCGGCGAGCGTGCCAAGACGCTGGTGGAACGTGATGCGGCCAAGTTCCTCGGCCATCGCCTCGATGCCCCGCGCGCGGTCCTTCTCGAGCGAGAAGACGGCGTCATCGAGGCGTCCGGCGAGGACGCGCTCGTTCCCGGCGCGCACGGTGGCGTCGGCATCGGGATGCGAGTTGACGACGGTCAAGAACGCCGGGCGCAGCGTGCCTGTGGCACCTCGCAGCGGCAGGTAGCGCTGGTGCGACTGCATAGCGGTGATCAGCACGCGCTCGGGCAGCGCGAGATGACGCTCGCTGATCGAACCGTCGAGCACGCGCGGCCACTCGACGAGATACACAACCTCGTTAAGCACGTTGGCCGGGTCTTCCCAGGTCGCATCGTGTGCCTTGGCGCTCGACAGGAGCAGCGCCTCGATCACCTCGCGGCGGTCGGCGGTGCGGACGCCGACACCCGCGCCACCGAGATCGACGGCCCAGTCATCGACGCTGGTCACCTCGAACTCGGGGCGGAGCAGGCGATGGCCGCGTGTTATGCGCCCACTCTGCACGCCTTGGACTTCGGCGGGCAGCACCGTGTCGCCGTGCATGACGATCAGCGTGCGAATCGGGCGCGAGAAGCGCAGCGTGCCCGTGCCCCAGCGCATGTTCTTGGGCATCTGCAGGCCTTCGATCAGGCCGTCGACGAGCGCCTGTGCATGCGCAGCGAGCGGCTCGGCCGGCGACGTGACCGTGGCGGTCATCAGCCCGTCACGCACCTCGAGTTGCTCGGGCGTGAGACCGTGCTTGCGGGCGAAGCCCTCCGCGGCCTTCGTCCAGGTGCCAGCATCGTCCTTGGCCGCCTTCTCGGGCGGTCCCGTGTGCGTGAGCGTCTCAGCGGGCGCCTCCGACGGCACGCCCTCGGCGATCACGGCGATACGGCGCGGCGTGACGAACGTCTCGACCGACGTCGGCGCAAGGCGACGGTCCGCAAGCAGCTTCTCGATCGTGGGGCCGGCTTCGCGCTCCGCGACACGGCAGGCGTTCGCCGGCAGCTCCTCACAGCCCAGCTCGATCAGCAGCGACTGCGTCATGACAGCTCGATTCCCAGATAAGCGTGCGACACGGCGCGCGCGAGAGCGCGGACGCGACCGATGTAGGCGACGCGCTCCGTCACCGAGATCGCGCCGCGCGCGTCGAGCTGGTTGAACGCGTGCGAGCACTTCAGCACCTGGTCGTAGGCCGGCACGGGCAGCCCGGCTTCGAGACAGCGGCCGCACTCGGCCTCGTGATGATCGAACGCGCGCACCAGACCGGGCACGTCGGCGACCTCGAAGTTGTAGGCGCTCCACTCGCGCTCACCGCGAGCGTGCACATCCGCATAGGTGATGCCGGGTGCCCACTGGAGGTCCCAGCACGAGTCGACGCCCTGCAGGTACATCGCGAGGCGCTCGAGGCCGTAGGTGATCTCGACGGAGATCGGATCGCAGTCGATGCCGCCCGCCTGCTGGAAGTACGTGAACTGCGTGACCTCCATGCCGTCAAGCCACACCTCCCAGCCCGTGCCCCACGCGCCGAGCGTCGGCGCCTCCCAGTTGTCCTCCACGAAGCGGATGTCGTGCGCGGCCGCCTCGATGCCGATCGCGGCGAGCGACCGCAGATACGACTCCTGGATATCAGCGGGCGACGGCTTGATCAGCACTTGGAACTGGTAGTAGTGCTGGAGGCGATACGGGTTCTCCGCGTAGCGGCCGTCCGTCGGGCGGATGCTGGGCTCGACGTACGCCGTGGACCACGGCTCGGGCCCGAGGCAGCGCAGGATTGTCGCCGGATTCATCGTGCCCGCACCAACCTCCGTGTGGTACGGCTGCACGATCGCGCACCCCTCCGCCGCCCAGAACGCCTGGAGGCGCAGGATCAGGTCCTGGAAGGTCTTGGCTGCCAGATCGGTCGACACGTTCAGAAGGCTACCGACTCCCGCCCTCCGGACGCCCCGCCGGAACCGGGGATACCCTGAGGCGGTGCACTACGCACGCCTGTTCCTCCCCGCTGTCGCTCTCGCCCTCCTGGCGACGCTGACCCCTGCCGCCGGTGCGTTGTCGCTGTCGACGACCGCAACGGGCCTCAAGGACCCGACGGTGCTGACGTTCCGGCCGGGCAACCCGAACCCGGTGGTCGCCCAGCGAAACGGCGTGGTCGCGGCTGTCGTCAAGGGCAAGGTCCGCAAGCTGGCGGACCTCACCGATCGCGTCGGCCAGTCCGGCGCGGAGCGCGGTCTGCTCGGCCTCGCCTACAGCCCGGGCTACAAGGAGAATGGCTTCGTCTTCGTCGCGTACACCGACGTCGCGGGTGACACCCAGATCGTGCGCTTCAAGAAGGGGCGCAACGACCACTTCCTCAAGGGTACGGCGACCGTGCTGTGGTCGATCCGCCAGCCCTACGCCAACCACAACGGCGGACAGCTCGCCTTCGGTCCGGACGGGTTCCTCTACGTCGGCATGGGCGATGGTGGTGCCGGCGGCGATCCCGGCAATCGTGCGCAGAACCCCTATACGCTGCTCGGCAAGGTCCTGCGGGTCGACGTGAACGGCGGTACGCCATTCGCGATCCCGTCGTCCAACCCGTTCCCCGACGCCACCGCCGGCGCTCCCAGCGTGTGGGCGATGGGCGTTCGCAACCCCCACTTCTCCTTCGACACGCGGACGGGCAGCCTGTGGCTGGTCGATTCGAGCCAGGGCGGCAATCAGGAGGTCGACTGGGTGCCGAACCCCGCGCCTGTCCTGCCCAACTTCGGCTGGAGCGCCTTCGACGGCACCGCCAAGTACAAGCCCCAGCCGACGCCGGGCACGCTGATCACGCCCGTCACGACGTACGGCTCGGCGTTCGGGTGCGCGCCCGTCGCCGGCAACGTCTACCGCGGCAAGACGATTCGCAAGCTGCGCAGCATGTACGTGTTCGGCGACGCCTGCAGCGGCCGCATCTTCTCGATCCTCCGCAAGGATCCCAAACTCGTCGACACCGGCCTCAAGGTGCCGCGCCTGACGGCCATCGGACAGGACGAGGCAGGCGAGCTCTGGCTAATCAGCCAGAAGGGCGCCCTCTCGCGCCTCATCCCGTAACGGGCTGACCGAGCAGCGAGAGGCGCACGTCGCCGTGCTCCTGCGCCGTCGCCCGGCAGAGCCGTGCGATCGCGGTGCGCTGGGCGGCGGGCAATTCGAGCAGGCCGCCGAGCGGCTCGCCGAGCAGACGCGTCGCCGCGTTCGCGGAACCCTGATCCAGTGGGATGCCGCTCCCACAGGATGCGCAGAACGCGCAGCCCGCCGCGGCGTCGTACACCTCGACCGCGCCACCGCACCCGACGCAGGCCGCGACCTCCGGACGCCAGCCCGCCAGCGCCAGCAGCTTCAGCACGAAGGCGAGCGTCAGCACGTCGGCACCGACACGGACGTCCTCGCCCAACGGCTCCGTCATCGCCACGAGGTAGCGCGCCAGCCCGTCGAACAGGCGCTGATCCGGCTCGGGCTCGGGAAACAGGCGCACGATCGCCTCGATCCCTCCCGTCGCCGCCAGCACGCGAACCGGGTCGCGCCGCAGATCGTCACCTGACCAGAGCACGTGGGCGCCCGTGATCGTGGCGAGGTCGCCCTTGCCCGGTTGGATCATCGCCTCGATGCGCGTCATCGGCTCGAGCCGTGCGCCCATTTTCGCGGTCGTCTTGCGCGCGCCCTTGGCGATCACGTTGACGCGCCCCGCCGGCGTCAGCAGGTGCACCACGCGGTCGGCCTCGCCCGTGCGGAAGCTCCGCAG
>CAINDT010000491.1 GCA_903847495.1 uncultured Actinomycetes bacterium | reverse complement strand
GAAACCGGCAGCGCGGGGACAGCTCCCGCCGCCTGCACGGCCGCGGCGGCCGGCACCTCCGGCGCAACGGGTTCGGGCAGTGGCACGGGCTCGGCAGGCGCCGGCGCAGTCACGACCACGGTTACCACCGCGACCTGCTCGGGCGGCTCCTGGGTCACTGTGTCTCGGGACGCGGCAGGCCGGGGCGCCTCCTGCACGACGCTCGGCGTGGCAGCCGCCAGTGGTGCCTCGGCACTGCCGAGCAGCACGTCGGCAGGTGCTGGCTCGTCTGCGGGCGCGATCACGTCGGTTCCCTGCGACCGCGCTGGCACCAGCAACACGACCGCGGCCGCGGCGAGCGCGGCGAGGATCGCCAGTGGCACCAGCACGCGCGAGCGCCGCATCCGGCCCTGTGACGATCGCCGCCGCGGTGGCGACCAGCCGCCGGGCTCGAGCGGCGCCTCCGGCGCAGGCGCGGACGGACGGGGCACGAGATCGGCGAGAATGCGCCCACCCATGCGCGGTGAGCAGTCGCCGCCGAGCCAGACGACGCCGTCGAGACGCACCGTGCCATCTGACGTCGCGATGAGCATGCCTCCCGTGACGTCGCCGACATCAAGCCCGGCAGCCGCCAGTGCCTCCCCGATCGCTTGAGCCTGTGCCGCAACATCGGCCGGCAGCGGGTGTCCTGCCGTCGGCGACGGCTCGAGCACCGCCCAGTGCGCACCCTCGTCGTCCGTCACGAGCTCGCGCAGGCGCGGCAGGCGCGCGGCGTCCTGCGCGGCCAGCCAGGCGTCCTCCCATGCATCGACGCGTTCGGCGTCGCCCGGCACGCCCACCACGCGACAGGCGGCATCCGCGCGGTCGGCCTCCAGATCCACGGCGTCGATCAGGCCGGTGCGGCGCAGCGCCCCCGCCACGCGATAGCGGTCGCCGATCACGATTCCCCGAGCTCCCGGTGCGGTATCCATGCGGCCAGCGTGCCGTGCACACCGGCACGGGTGGTGCGCGCCTGCGCGCCCGATCGCGCCGGACTCGCGCGGGCGTGTGACGGAATCAGTGCGAAGGCCAGGCGATCGGCGCAAGGGGCGCGACAATCGCGTCCTGCCGCGTCAGCATCTCGCCATCGTCGGTCTCGTGGTCGTAGCCGAGAAGATGCAGCACGCCGTGGACCAGCAGATCCACCAGCTCGTCACCGACGGCAACGTCGTTGTCGGCCGCCTGCTGCACGAGCACGGGCACGCAGATCACGACATCGCCCAGCATGCGCGTGACGCCGTCGAGGTCTTCGTCGTCGTCATCGTCGATCGGGAACGACAGCACGTCGGTCGGTTCGTCCTTGCCGCGGTGCTCGCGGTTGATCTCCTGCATCTCGAACGCGTCGACCAGCACGACGCCGACCTCGACCTCCCCCACGTTCTCGGCCGTCAGCACGGCGTCGACCACGGCGGCAACCGCCGCCTCGTCCACGCCGCTCTCGGCACGATCGTCGAACTCCAGGGTCATTGGATCGTGTCCTCGTCGGAGATGCGGTACGCCTCGACGATGCGCTGCACCAGCTTGTGGCGCACGACGTCCGACTTGTCGAACTCGATGATGCCGATGTCGGGCACGTTCTGCAGGATCCGCGCGGCCTCGACGAGGCCCGATAGCGAATCGCGGGGCAGGTCGACCTGCGTCGGGTCGCCCGTCACCACCACCTTGGAGCCCATGCCGAGACGCGTCAGGAACATGCGCATCTGCTCTTTCGTCGTGTTCTGCGCCTCGTCCAGGATGATGTACGCATCGTTGAGCGTGCGGCCGCGCATGAACGCCAGCGGCGCGACCTCGACGACGCCCCGCTCAAGGAGCGCCGTCACACGCTCCCCGTCCATCATGTCGTAGAGCGCGTCGAACAGCGGGCGCAGGTAGGGATCGACCTTCGCCATCAGATCGCCGGGCAGGAAGCCCAGGCGCTCGCCGGCCTCGACCGCGGGCCGCGTAAGGATGATGCGCGACACCTGGCGACTGTCGAGCGCGGCCACCGCCAGCGCCATCGCGAGATACGTCTTACCCGTGCCGGCCGGCCCGACGCCGAACGTCATCGTGTGCGTGCGGATGGTGTCGACGTAGAGCTTCTGGTTGGCGGTGCGCGGCTTGATCGTCGTCGTGCGATGGCGCCAGACGACATCACCGAGCACGTCCTTCGCGTTGCCGTTGCGCGCCAGCACGCCCGTGACGGCCTCGACGGTCTGCGACTCGAGCGGCGTGCCGCCTTCGACGAGGGCGCTCAGCTCGCCGAGCAGCGCGTGCGCGCTCTCGAGCTGCGCATCATCGCCGTCGAGCATCACCTCGTCGCCCCGTAGGTACACCTTGCACTCCGCGGACTGCGCGACCGCTCTCAGGACCTCATCGCCGCGCGAGGAGAGCTCGCGCGCGAACGTGTCCGAGACGGTGAAGCTCGTCCGGGTCAAACGGCGCTCCGCGCCATCAGGCTCCCAGCGCCTCGCGCACGGCCGTCGAGACGGCCTTGCCGTCGGCACGACCGGCGGTCTTCGGCTGCAGGAGCTTCATGACGCTGCCGAGATCCTTCGGCTCCGTCGCGCCGGCCTCGGCGATCGCCGCCGCAATCAGCTCGGACAGCTCCTCGGGCGTCAGCTGCGCGGGCAGGTAGGCGTCGATCAGCGCGAGCTCGGCCTCCTCCTTGAGCGCGGCGTCCTCGCGCCCGCCCTCGCGGAAGCTCTCGGCCGCCTCCACGCGCTTCTTGCGTTCGCGCGTCATCACCTGGATGGCGCCGGCGTCGTCCAGCGAGCCACCGTTGGCCTTCTCGGCGTCCTTGAGCGCGGCCAGCAGCATCGTCAGCGCACCGACCTTCTCGCTGTCCCGTGCGAGGCGCGCCTCGCGGAGTTCCGCTTCCACCTGCTCGATCATGTCTACGAGGATAGCCGCACCGGTCGTCGTGTCTGCCACCCGTGTCTTCCGATCAGGAAGCGAAGCGCTCCCGCACGAGTGCGGCGGCGACGATCGCCGCCGTTTCCGTGCGCAGCACCGTCGCGCCCAGCGTGACGACGGGACTCCCCGCGGCATGGGCCGCGGCAAGCTCATCGACACCGAAGCCCGCTTCCGGGCCGATCAGCAGCGTGACCGGCAGCGCAGCCGCGGCAAGCGCGTCGGCGAGCGGCGTGTCGTGCTCCTCGTGCGAGCACACGATCGCGCCCGCCGCCAGCGCGACGTCGAAGGTGATGGGCTCCAGGATCGTCGGGATCATCGGGAGCTTGGCCTGCGCCGCGGCGCCTGCCGCGATGCGCTCCCAGCGGTCGGTGCGTGCATCGCGGCGGCGACCGGCGGCCAGCAGCGGCCCGATCTCCGCCACGCCCAACTCGACAAGCTTCTCGACGGCGTCGTCGGCGCGCGGCCCGCTCTGCGCAAGCAGCACGCGGATCGGCGCCAGCGGCGGCTGCGCGGGAAGCTCAGCGCCAAGCAGCAGCGTGCCGAGCTTGGGCTCGTCGACCGCCGCCGCGAACACGCGACCGAAGCCATCAGCGGCCTCCACCACGTCCCCCGCACCCAAGCGCAAAACCTTGTGAACACGATGCGCATCGTCGCGCGACAGCGACACGCGCTCGCCCGATGCGACCGCGCCACCCGGCGGCAGGAAGAAGCGGAAGACATGCGCCACAGGCGGCAGGGTAGCCCGGCACACGCACGGAGGGTGGGTTTTCCCCTCAGGAGCTCGCGTTTCGTGGACGGTGGGTATACGGTGCACCCATCCATCACGAGGAGTCGTCATGTCCGACATCGAGCGCGCGGGATACTCGCGCAAGACATTCCTGAAGGGCGTAGCCGCCACCGGCCTCGCGGCCAGTGCGGCCGCCGCACTGCCGAAGTGGACGATGCCGTCCGCGAGCGCGCAGGACGCCCCCAAGGGCGGCATGAACATCCTCTTCATCATGGTCGACCAGCTGGCCGCGCCGTACGTCTACATGTCGCCGGCCATGCAGAAGTTCGTGTGTCCCTCAATCACCAAGCTCGCCGACGAGGGCGTGCGCTTCGACCACTACTACACGGTCTCGAACGACTGCACCCCGGCCCGCTCTGCGCAGATCTCGGGTCTCTACACGCATCAGGTCGGCATCTTCGGCACGACGGGTGACGCCACCCTCAACCCGGGCTTCGGGACGTTCGGCACCGCGCTGCGCGAGCAGGGCTACGACACCTACTGGTTCGGCAAGTGGCATGTCACGCCGTCCGACGTGACGGGTGAGGGCACGATCAACGGCTGCATGGCGAACCCGTACGAGACCTACGGCTTCACGGTCCCCGACCCGGACGTCGGCACCTGCCCGTCGCCCGACGGCGGCGCCGGCCAGGGCCAGTTCATCGACCCGATCACGCGTCAGCAGTTCCGCGAGTGGCTCAAGAAGCGCCCGACCGGCGAGAAGCCGTGGTTCGCGACGCTGAGCCTGATCAACCCGCACGACATCCAGTTCTATCCGTACTACACGCGCCGCATCCAGGGGCAGCAGTTCCCGCGCAGGCTCTACAAGGACATGGTGGCGAACTTCGAGACCGACGGTGAGCGGAAGGCTCGCCGCAAGCCGGAACTGCAGCAGTCGTCGGTCGACGCGCACAACGACACGTTCGGCGATCTGCCCAGCAAGAAGCGCGTCGTGGAGCCGTGGCGGAAGATGCTTGACACGTACGCGTTGATGACCAACGAGGTCGATCTCCAGATCTACTCGGCGCTCAACGAGCTGGCCAAGTCGCCGTTCGCCGACAACACGATCGTCGTCTTCACGTCGGATCACGGTGAGTACAACGGCGCCCACGGCATGCGCGGCAAGGGCTTCTCCTTCTACGAGGAGGGCTCGCGTGTCCCGCTGATCGTCAAGGACCCGACGAACACGTGGACCAAGGACACGAAGGCCGGTCGCAAGCAACTGTTCTCGAGCGTCGACCTCGGCGCGCTGTTCCT
>CAINDT010000490.1 GCA_903847495.1 uncultured Actinomycetes bacterium | reverse complement strand
CGTCGTGAATGATCTGGTACGCGGCGTCGCCGGACATCTCGCCGTCCGCCAATCGCCACTTCGGAATCGGGTCCACCATGGCCCGCGTGCCGTACAGCGGCGCGATCTGGGTGTCGTCCTGCTCGTGCTTCGACAGCATGGCGCTCTCCGGTCTCGGGTCACAGGCAGCCTACTGGCTGACGCACGAACGGGTTGCGCGCTCAGCGCCTGCGCGGCACGACGACGGCGGCCGTGCTGCTGGTCACGCTACCGGTCTTCGGCGCGAAGGTCGTGGTGACGCGCAGCTTCAACGCGCCGGTGCGGAGGCGCGCGCGCATCGCCTTGCTCGGCGTGCACTTCACCTTGTAGGAGCCGGCGCGCTTGACGACGAGCTTCGCCGTGCAGTAGACGGCAGCCTTGGCGCGCGCACCGCCGGCGATCGATGCGGTCTGCGCGATCGTGCCGGGGCCGGCGACCGTCACGGGCGTCGTTAACGTGCCGGCGGTGCCGATCGCCGGTTTCGCGGTGCGGATGGCGGGTTCCGAGGATGTCTCGGACGCACGTGCGGGGGCCGTCACGGCGGCTGGCTGAACGGGCGGTGCGATGTACGTGAGCGTGATGTCGTTGCCATCGCCGCCGACGTAGGAGATGCGGAACGTCCCCGCCCCGCTGATGGGTGTGACGATGGCGCCCTCGGGCAGGCCTGCGAAGGTGCCGACGATCGCGTCCGGGTGTGTCTTGCGCACGATCGTCACGACATCCCCAGCGGCGAGCCCCGTTCCGGCGCGCACACTGAGGGCTGGCTCGGCGATGAGCCAGACGTACCCCGATGCTGCGAGCAGCTGGGAGTGGGCAGCCGCCGAGTCCACGCCGACCGCGAAGGTTCCGCCGGTCAGTCCCAGCAAGGCGGTGGTCATCTGCTGCGGACCGCCCGGCGTGTCGAGAGCGAGACGCCCGCTGACAGACAGCCCCAGACCGTCGCCGGCCAGCGTGCCGCCGACATCGCCACTGCCGGAGAGCGTCGCGCCGGACGCGACGGAGACGTTGCCGGTGCTGAGCCCGGTGCCGATTGAGCCCGTGACGTGCAGCTCGCCGCGCTCGACGCTCGTCGTCCCCGTGATCGCGTTGGCTCCAGTCAGGATCACTAGGCCGCTGCCGTCCTTCAGCAGCGAGAAGTTCCGGGCCGTATCCAGCCCCATCCCGCCGCCGATCGCGCCCGCGAACGTCCCCGACCCGGAGACATCGACGGCGAGCTGACCGCAGGAGTGCGGGCCACCCGGCGACGCGCAGCGTATCTGCCCCGTCGCGGCGCCGGACAGGCTGGCTGCTGCGAGCGTAAGGTTCTGCGCGTGCAGTTCGAGGATGCCGTCGACGACGAGACCGCCGGTGGTGGTCAACGACTGCTCGGGGAGCCACATGGTGGCCGGCTGCACGCGCACGCTCCCGGTCGTCGCGACCATGGCTCCGAAGTCCACGGGACCTTCGACGGAGACGTCGTGCGCACCCCCGGCAAGATAGGACGTGACGTCGAGCGGCGCGGTCGAGCCGGCGATGATCGCCGCGTCGTCGAGCAGCGTGATCGGCACCCGCATGACGCTCGCACTACCGGCACTGCGCAGCGTGCCCTCCAGGCCGAAGCCCGACGGCGTGATCGGCCCACCGGATCCCACATCGACCCCGGCCAGCTCGAGCGTGCCCGCTGCGCCGACGGAGACCGACCCGGTCGAGAGCGCGTTGGCATGGGTGACGCGCAGTGTGCCGGCGTTCACGACCGTGCCGCCGGTGTAGCGAGAGCGGTAGGCCCGTGAGCCATAGGCCAGCGTGCCCGCGCCGTCCTTTACCAGCTGGAAGTCCCACTCGTCGGGCCCTGTCGCCGCGCTCCCGAGATCGTTGAAGGTGCTGCCGGGACTCGCCTCGGTCACGTCGATGGTCAGATGCCGCGTCGCGGCGCAGGTGCCGCACTCCACGCCGCCGAGCTGCGTCACGCGCGGCGCACGAAGCGTCGCATCGGCATCCTCAAGGGTGATCGTGGTCGAGGACGACCACGTCTGCACGCCGCTGGTCTGCACCGTGCCGACAACGCGAGCTGAACCTGCATCGACGGCGAGTGTCGTCGGCGAGATGGTCGCACCGACCCCGCCGGTGAACGCCACGGTGCTCATGCCCGCCGCGCCGGCGTTGCCGTAGGCGATGGTCAGCGGGTACGCGCCGTCGATCGGCCCCGCGAGGCTGAGGTACGTGACGTTCATCGGCCCCGCGGCATTGCCCTCGAAGGTTGTCGAGCCGATCAATTGCGTCGGCACCGTCGCGGCGATGAAGATCTGTCCACCCGTGTCTGTCGTCTTGATCGTGCCCTTGACCCGCAGCTGCGACGAGGCGCCTCCATCGCGCACGGTGATCGAGTTCACGATGGAGATCGGGCTCGCGGTCCCGTCGAAGGTGACCGTGCCGGCGCAGCCGTCGAAGTCCACGTCGATCTGATGCGAGGCGGTCAGGAGGTACCACGTTCCGGTATCTCCGATGTCGTAGAGGAGGTTCCCCGCGTCGCCCTTGATGGTGACCGTGCCGCCATTCGGCACCAGCAAGGACGCACCGTCCGTCTGGATCAGAAACGTGCCGGTGCAGGCCTGCGCAGCGCCAGCGCCCACCAGCGGCACGGCGATCGCAATCATGACCAACACCAGTCGCCAAGCAAAGCGGCTTTTCGGCATGCGTGAATGGTACGCAACCTCAACCGTCCGCTTCCTGCCATGGTGAGGCGCACCACGCCAACCGATTCGTCTTCCCCTTCGACGCCTGCTGCATTACGCTGCGAGCAATACATCTCCTGAGGAGGGGATTGTCCGATGAGCAGCGACTACCCGCACCTGCTGAGCCCCCTGCAGATCGGCACGACCGAGGTTCGCAACCGGATCATGCAGACCGCGCACGCGAAGATGTACAGCAACTTCGGCGCGGACACGCAGCGCGATATCGACTATCAGGTGGCACGCGCCAAGGGAGGCGCCGGGCTCCTGATCACCGGCAATCGCCTCGT
Organism: uncultured Actinomycetes bacterium; assembly: GCA_903847495.1. GTDB lineage: Bacteria > Actinomycetota > Thermoleophilia > Gaiellales > F1-60-MAGs149 > F1-60-MAGs149. The sequence continues at coordinate 4,509 of CAINDT010000490.1, read as the reverse complement.
GCACCCCACCTCGACGACCGGCAACCAGCGCTTCATGTGGGCCTTCCTCAAGGACGCCGTCGAGACCAACCAGAAGCTCACCGACGCGGTGCACGAGCACGGCGCGAAGATCTTCGAGCAGCTCAACCACTTCGGCGGCAACGCCACCAGCGACTCGGCCGACGACATCCGCGTGCTGTGGGGCCCGTCGAACGTGAAGAGCCCGGCCTACGGCGAGATGCCGAAGGCGATGGAGCGTGAGGACATCCAAGAGCTGATCGACTGGTGGGCCCGCTGCGCCGAGCTGTCGCGCGAAGGCGGCTTCGACGGCACCGAGGTGCACATCGCCCACTCGTACCTGCTCCACCAGTTCCTCAGCCCGCTCTACAACAAGCGCACCGACGAGTACGGCGGCTCGCTGGAGAACCGTCTGCGCCTGACGCGCGAGGTGATCGATGCGATCCGCGCCAAGGTCGGCGCCGACTGGACGGTCGGCATCCGTCTGAACCTGCACGACTTCATGCCGGGCGGCCTCGACGTCGAGGATGCCGTCGCGGCGGCCAAGCACCTGCAGGAGCACACGGCGATCGACTTCATCAACGTGTCGGCGGCCGGGTATCACAACATCCACATGGCCATGCAGCCGTCGGACGAGCCGGACGGCTATCTCGTCGAGATGAGCGCGCGCGTGAAGGCCGTCGCCGACATCCCGGTCTTCACGGTCGGCGGCATCAAGGATCCGGCAATGGGCGACGAGATCGTGGCGAGCGGCAAGGCCGACATGGTCGCCATGACGCGCGCGCTGATCGCCGATCCGGACTTCGCGAACAAGGCAGCTGCGGGCAAGTCGGACCAGATCATCCACTGCATCCGCGGCAACCAGGGCTGCATCGGTCGCATCTACAAGGGCTTCCCTGTCTCGTGCACCGTCAATCCCGCCACGGGACGCGAGGGCCGCTTCCGCGAGCTCGTCCCTGCCGAGGATCCCGGTCACTGGGTCGTCGTCGGCGGCGGTGCGGCGGGCATGAAGGCGGCCGAGACGCTCGGCAAGCGCGGCCATCGCGTCACGCTGCTCGAGGCCACCGACGAGCTCGGTGGCCAGCTGAAGCTCGTCGTCCAGACGCCGGGGCGCCACATGTGGAACGTCGTCACGCGCGACCTCAAGGTGCAGATGGCGCTCGGCAACGTCGACATCCAGCTCAACACGGCAGCCACGCCGGAGCTGATCGCCGAGCTCGATCCTGATGGCGTGATCATCGCCACGGGCGCGCTGCCGAGCCGCACAGGCTTCTCCCCCGTCCAGCCGATGGTCGATGTCCTGCCGGGCACCGACAACGGTCGCGTGTTCACGCTGTGGGAGGCGATCGAGGGCAAGGACGGCATCGGCGAGCGTGTCGTGCTGCTCGACGACGACGGCTCGCGCACCGCAGCCGGCGCCGCAGAGGTTCTGCTCAACCGCGGCCACCAGGTGCACGTTGCCACCCGCTGGAACCAGCTCTACCCCTTCACCTCCGGCGGTCTCGACATGGCGACGCTCTACCAGCGCCAGTTCGAGAAGGGCCTGACGTACACGATCAACACGTGGGCGAGTTCGATCGGCGATGACACCGTCGAGATGTGGAATATCTACACGGGCGCGGCCGAGACAGCCCTGCCGTACGACAGCGTGGTCGTGACCGGGCAGAAGCCGAACGACGCGCTCTACCTCGACCTCAAGGACCAGCGCGCCAATGTGCACCGCGTCGGCGACGCGGTCGCCTGCCGCAAGCTCGACCACGCGATCTACGAGGGCTACCTCGCCGGCATCGAGCTGTTCGACCCGCGCGAGCGGTACATCTTCGAAGGAGAGCTCGAGCGCGAGGACGCGACGCTCGTGCACGGGGACTGACCACGATGGCTGTCGACCTGCCGTTCTACACCGAGGAGTTCCACGGCCCCTTCCAGCTCCACGGGCTCGGCGACTTCGAGCTCGAAGAGGGCGGCGTCCTGCCCGACCTCCAGCTGGCTGTCAGCACGCAGGGCAAGCTCAATGCCGCGCGCGACAACTGCATCCTCGTCCCCACCTGGTACTCGGGGACGCACCAGATCATGGAGCAGGTGTACATCGGCCCCGATCGCGTGCTCAACCCCGACGAGTACTTCATCGTCTGCATCAACCAGATCGGCAACGGGCTCTCCTCGTCGCCGCACAACGTCGATGGCGCACACGCCGGACCGAACTTCCCGAAGGTGCGCATCGGCGACGACGTGCGCGCGCAGGAGCAGCTCCTGCGCGAGGTCTTCGGCGTCGAGCAACTAGCGCTCGTGGTGGGCGGCTCAATGGGCGCCCAGCAGACGTGGGAGTGGGCCGTGCGCTTCCCCGACAAGGTCCTGCGCGCCGCGCCGATCGCGGGCACGGCCCGCAACACGCACCACGACTTCCTCTATACGCAGAGCCTGATGGATGCGATCACGTCGGATCCCGGTTGGAACGGCGGCACCTATGCCTCGCCTGCCGAGGTCGCCGAGGGCCTGCGCCTGCACGGTCGCCTCGCCGGCGTGATGGGCTGGTCGACCGAGTGGTACAAGCAGGAGTGCTGGCGGCGCGTAGGCGACTTCCCCACGTTCGACGATTTCACCCGCGACTTCACGCATGGCTACCACGAGGTGCTCGACCCGAACTCCCTCCTCGCGATGGGCTGGAAGTGGCAGCACGCCGACGTCGGACGCAATGCCGGCGGCTCGCTTGGCGCAGCACTCGGGCGCATCAAGGCCAAGGTCTACGCGATGCCGATCTCGGAGGACATGTTCTTCCCGCCGCGCGACATCGCCGACGAGATCGCGCTGGTACCGGACGGCGAGATGCGGGTGATCAACTCGATCGACGGACACATGGGCCTGATCGCGACCGATCCGGGCTACCTGCCGCAGATCGAGCTGCATCTTCGCGAGCTGCTGGCGCAGGAGGTCTGACGTGGCTCGTCGCAGCCTCGACGCCCTGATCGTCGGCGCGGGCTTCTCCGGGCTGTACCTCCTGCACCTGCTGCGCCAGCGCGGTCTTGACGTGCACATCGTCGACAAGGCTCCGGCGATCGGCGGCACGTGGTGGTGGAACCGCTACCCGGGCCTGCGCTGCGATGTCGAGAGCATGACCTACTCGTACGGGTGGGATCGCGAGCTCGAGCAGGAGTGGTCGTGGAGCGAGCGCTACTCCACCCACGCCGAGATCCTCCGCTACATCGAGCACGTCGCGGACCGGCACGACCTGCGCCGCGACATCCAGCTCGAGACCGAGGTCACCGCAGCGACTTGGGAGGCCGACACCAGCCGCTGGCAGGTCGAGACCAGCGGCGGCTCCTTCGACACGCGGTTCCTCGTGATGGCAACGGGCTGCCTGTCGGTGCCGAACGTCGTCCAGTTCGAGGGTCTCGGCGATTACGCGGGCGACTGGTACCACACGACGGCCTGGCCGCACGAGGGCGTGGACTTCACGGGCAAGCGCGTTGCCGTCGTCGGTACCGGCTCGACGGCAATCCAGGTGATCCCGGTCGTGGCCGAGCAGGCCGAGCAGTTGACGGTCTTCCAGCGCACGCCGAACTTCAGCATCCCCGCCTGGAACGCCCCGATCACGCCCGAGCAGGAGGCCGCCCGCAAGGCGATCTACCCCGCGACGCGCGCGCTGGCGCGGACGGGCGCCACGGGCGACATCTGGCCACTCGCTCCCGGCAAGGCCGCCGACCTCACGCCGGAGGAGCAGCAGGACGAGCTCGAGCGCCGCTGGCATCAGGGCTCGTTCTCGTTCCTCAGCGCCTTTGAGGACATGACGAGCGACCCCGAGTCGAACCGCATCGCCACCGACTTCGTGCACCGCAAGATCAAGGAGAAGGTGCACGACCCGGAGGTCGCCGACCTGCTGTGCCCGAAGGACCACCCGCTCGGCACCAAGCGCCTCTGCGTCGATCACGGCTACTACGAGACGTACAACCGCGACAACGTCGAGCTCGTGGACATCAAGGGTCACCCGATCGAGCGCATCACCGAGCACGGCATCCAGGTGAAGGGACGCGAGTGGGAGTTCGACGCGATCATCTTCGCCACGGGCTACGACGGCATGACCGGCGCGCTACTGGCCGTCGATATCGAGGGCCGCGACGGCAGGCACCTGCGCGATGACTGGGCCGCCGGCCCGCACAGCTACCTCGGCTTCATGCTCCACGGCTATCCGAACCTCTTCACCCTCACCGGCCCGGGCAGCCCCTCGGTGCTGAGCAACATGATGACCGCCATCGAGCAACACGCCGAGTTCTGCGACGCCGCGATCGGGCACTGCATCGACGACGGGATCACCGCACTCGAGCCGACCGCCGAGGCGCAGGCCGAGTGGGACCAAGAGGTCCACGACGCGGCGTACTCCACGCTCTACCCGCAGGCCGCCTCCTGGTACATGGGCGCCAACATCCCCGGCAAGCCGCGCGTCTTCCTGCCGTACATCGGCGGCGTCGGACGGTACAACGAGATTTGCGATGACGTGGTGCGCGACGGCTGGCGTGG
>CAINDT010000489.1 GCA_903847495.1 uncultured Actinomycetes bacterium | reverse complement strand
CCCACGCCCGACGCCAACCAGTACGCGCATCCGATTGGCGGCCTGCACGCGATCGTCGCGATCGACACCGCCGAGGTCGTGGACGTCGAGGACACCGAGGGCATCCCCACGCCGCAGACGCCCGGGCCGTACCGCCTCGGCCAGACCGGCGGCGACGTGCGGCTCAAGGCGCTCGAGATCATCCAGCCCGAGGGTGCGTCGTTCACCGTCGACGGCTGGGAGATCCGGTGGGAGCGCTGGCGCTTCCGCCTCGGCCACTGCCAGCGCGAGGGCCTCGTGATCCACGACGTGCGCTTCGACGATGAGGGCACGGAGCGCAAGATCGCGCACCGCATGTCGATCGCCGAGCTCGTCATCCCCTACGGCGATCGGGGCATCAACGGCGCGGCGCGCAAGGCCGCGTTCGACACGGGCGAGTTCGGCTTCGGCAACTACACCAACTCGCTGACGCTCGGCTGCGACTGCCTCGGCGAGATCGTCTACCTCGACACCGCGATCGCGGACGCCGCCGGCGAGGTGCACGTCACCAAGCAGGGCATCTGCCTCCACGAGGAGGACGTCGGCATCCTGTGGAAGCACACCGACACCGACGGCCACGTCGAGGTGCGGCGCGGCCGTCGCTTCGTGGCCTCGTCGATCGCCACGATCGACAACTACGAGTACGGGTACTTCTGGTACTTCCATCAGGACGGCACGATCGAGTTCGAGGCGAAGCTGACCGGCATCGTCCTGACTCGCGCCGCAGTTCCCGGCGAGGAGAACCCGTCGGCGACGGAGCTCGAGCCAGGCCTGCTCGCGCCGTACCACCAGCACCTCTTCTGCGCCCGCCTCGACCTCGACGTCGACGGCGTCGACAACACGGTCTACGAGGTCGACGCGGTCGCGCATCCGATGGGACCGGAGAACCCTGCTGGCAACGCGTACACGACGCGCGAGCTCCCGCTCGCTTCGGAGAGCCTGGCCAAGCGCGTGATCGACCCGTTCGCGAGCCGCTTCTGGAAGGTCGTCAACCCGGAGCGCACCAACCACATGGGCAAGCCCGTCGGCTACAAGCTGATGCCCGGCGGCGCCAACTGGCCCATGGCCGATCCCGAGTCCGTCATCGGCAAGCGCGCGCGGTTCATGTACCACCACCTTTGGGTCACACCGCAGCGGCCCGACGAGCTCTACCCGGCGGGCGACCACCCGTACCAGCACGAGGGCCTCGACGGTCTGCCGCGCTGGACGGCTGCGGATCGCCCCCTCGAGAACGAGGACGTCGTGCTCTGGTACACGTTCGGCACGAACCACATCCCGCGGACCGAGGACTGGCCGGTGATGCCGGTCGAGCACACCGGCTTCCATCTCAAGCCGAGCGGGTTCTTCCGTCGCAGCCCGGGCATCGACGTCGCGCCGAGCGACCCGAAGCACTGCTGCAGCTCGAACCCGCACGCCGACAGCGACGGCGCGGGTAGCGACTCCAAGGACTGAGCTGCTGCCCGGTTCCGTTTGGGGTCTGACCCCAAACGGAACCGGAGCGGCGCCTACTTCAGCAGGGGTGCGAGCTCCTGCAGCTGCGTGACGCCCATGGGGTCGGCGTCGTCTCCGAGCGGCTGGATCGCGACCTGGTCGGCTCCGGCGGCGAGGTGCTCGCGGAGCTTGGCGACGACCGTCTCGGCATCACCGTGCGCGACGAGCGCGTCGATCAGGCGGTCCGACCCGCCGTTCGCGATGTCGTCCTCGGTGTAGCCCATCCAGAACAGGTTGCGCTTGTAGTTCTCGATGCCGAGGTACCAGCCGATTGCGGCACGGGCGCGCTCGCGAGCCTTGTCGGCGTCGGTCTCGATGATCACCTTGTGCTCGGGAATCAGCAGCGGGTCGGGACCGAGGATCTCGCGGGCCTTCGCCGTGTGCTCGACCGGCACGAGGTACGGGTGCGCGCCGAGCGACATATCGCGCGCCACCTCGAGCATCGGCTTGCGCAGCGCGGCGATGATCGTCTGCACCGGCTCCGGTGCGGACTGGCCGACGTCGGGCGAATTGAACTCGTCCGTGTTGAGCTGCTCGAGGTACTCGCGCATCTTCGCGACCGGCTTGAGGTACGTCGAGCCGCGCGGATCGACCTGCGGCGGGTGGCTGACGCCGAGACCGAGCAGGAAGCGGTTGTCGAACGAGTCGTTGAGCGTGCGGGACGCGCTCGCCGAGGCGAGGGCGTCGCGGGCCCACACGTTCGTGATGCCGCTGGCGACCATGATCTTCTCGGTCGCACCCAGCAGGACGGCGCCGTTCGAGAACGACTCGCGCACGCCCATGCCCTCGGGGTACCAGAGACACGTGAACCCAAGGTCCTCGACCGCAGCGGCGGTCGGGCGACCGAGTGCGGCAGGCACCGCCGTGAGCGCGCCGATCCACACGCCCCACGTGCCGAGCCTCTGGCGCATGATCGCGCGTTCTTCGCTGAGTCCCATCGTTTCCCCCTGGTCGATCCGGTCTAACGGCATCATGCCGCGAGCGCCGCTGCTGCGTCGCGCCGTCCTGATCTTCGCGGTCGGAGCCGAGCCGGCCGGGCGCAAGTACGATCGCCACATGGCAGCGTCGTCGCCCGCCTCGAACTCGCATCCCGCCTTGCCACCGCTGCGAAAGGTGATGCCCTTTGCCCTCGTCGTGCTCATCATCGGCGGGACACCGATCGTGCTCGCCAACCTGATCGTTGGCACCGACTACGTCATCGCCGCCATCGCGGGCGTGACGCTGGCGCTGATGGGTGTCGCCCTGGTCGGGGGTGTGCGCGGCGGGCTGTTCGTCATCGCCGTCACCGCGGTAGCGGCGACGGTGTCGGTCGCCGTCTCACCCTGGCCGATTGCCGGCGCGGTCTGGCTCGGCGCCTGCGGCGTCGCCGTCGGACTGTCTGGGCTGCGCGGCTGGATCGGGTGGACGCCGCAGATTGCGATCTGGTGCGCGTATCTCGTGATCACGCCACCGCAGGTGGGCTTCGCCTCGATCTTCCAGGGCGAGGAGATCCCCTTCAGCCTGCGCGCCTGTGCGGTGACGGCGCTGGTCGTGCTGGCCTGCGGGTTACCGATGGTGTTCGTCACCCCGCACCTGCTGCGCCGCATGCCGCCGCTGCCCAGCGTTCCGTCGCTGCCGAAGAACGCCGCGGTGCTGATGGCCGTCTGCCTCGGGCTGCTGGTGTTCGTGGAGGCGGCGACCGTACTGACCGAGTACCGGGTGCCCGCCGCGCACTGGCTCCTCCTCACGACCCTCGTCGTCGCACAACCATCCACCGGCAGGACGCTGCGCCGCGGCATCCACCGCGCGATCGGCACGGTGGCCGGCGCCTGCATCGCCGCCGCGGTCGTGCTCGCGGGGACACCCCAGGAGTGGCGCATGGCGATCGCGTACGTCCTGGTCTACGGCGCGGGAGTCCTGCTGATCGGAGGCCGGCCGTACTGGATGTACGCGACGCTGCTCACACCGGCCGTCGTCCTCTTCTCCGAGGGCGACGTCGGTGGCCTCGGCGTGACGGCTGCGCGCCTCGGCTTCACCCTGCTCGGCATTGCGCTTGCCTTCGGTGTGATGGTGCTCGTCTCGCTGGTGGAACGCCGGAGCCCCACCCGCCGCCCCGCCTCGGCATAGCGCCGGGTACCCTACGACCGTGATCGACGCCGCCACCACCCAGCGCATCCGCCGCGTGCTCGCCGAGCGCCCCGACAGGCCGCTCGGGATCGTGCTCGACGTGGGCTTCACCAACGGGCTCGCCTCGGCGCGCTCGCTGCGCGACGCCGGCGCGCCGGTGATCGTCGTCGACCATCGCAAGGGCGCGCTCGGCTTCAAGTCGCGCGGCGTCGCCCCCGTGCTGGCGCCCGACCCAGCCGTGGACGAGGAGGGCTTCATCGAAGTTCTGGCCGAGCTCGCCGCACTGACGGGCCGCACCGGTTTCCTCTTCCCCACGCACGACGCGCACCTCGTCGCGGTCTCCAAGCACGCCGACCGCATCAAGCCGCTCGTGCTGCCCGGCTCGCACTGGGACATCATCGAGCCGCTGATGGCGAAGATCCCGCAGATCGAACTGGCCGAGCGCGCCGGCGTGCCCGTGCCGCGCTCCTTCATGCCGACCACGCGCGAGGAGGCCGAGGCCGCCGCCGCGCAGATCCCGTATCCCGCGATCGCCAAGCCGAGCATCGGCATCGACTTCAAGCACGCCGAGAAGGTCCAGGTGATCCTCGCCAACACGCCAGCCGAGCTCGTCGACGGCTACGAGCGCATCGCGGCGACGGGCGACCGGGCGATCTTCCAAGAGGTCATCCCCGGTGGCGACGACGCGCTCTGGACCGTCGGGTCGTTCAGCACCAACGGCGGCCAGGCCGTCGGCACCTTCTG
>CAINDT010000488.1 GCA_903847495.1 uncultured Actinomycetes bacterium | reverse complement strand
GTGACCGTGTCCCGCCGCCATGCGGCCATCGAGGAGGAGGCCGACGGTCGCTACCTCGTGGACCTGGCGAGCCTCAACGGCACCTACGTGAACCACCGGCGCATCGAGCGCGTCCGTCTCCGTGACGGCGACGAGGTGCAGATCGGCAAGTTCAAGTTGACGTACCTCGAGTAGCCGATGGCGATCAGCGAGGAGAAGCCACTCACGATCGGCGCCGTCTGCAAGGAACTCAAGTCCGAGTTCGATGACGTCTCCATCTCAAAGATCCGCTACCTGGAGGAGCAGCAGTTGCTGCATCCCCTGCGCACCCAGGGTGGCTACCGGCTCTATCGACGCGAGGACGTGGATCGTCTCCGCACGATCCTGCAGCTCCAGCGCGATGAGTTCCTGCCGCTGAAGGTGATTCGCCAGGAGATCGAAGGCAACGGCGGTGCCATCTCCCGCACGCGCGAACGCCAGGCTCGGCGCACGATGCAGGCCGCTGTCGCCTCGGAGAACGCCCGCCGTTTCGATCGCTCCGAATTGATGCGCGAGACCGGCATCGACGACGTGTCGTTCGCCGAACTGCAGTCCTACGGCATCGTCGCGTCGGACGAGAACGGTCTCTACACGGAAGCCGAGCTGGAGATCGTGCGCGTCTGCCAGCGTATGGCGGAGTTCGGCCTCGGACCGCGCCACGTGCGCCAGCTCTACACCGGTGTCCAGCGTGTCGCCGGCCTGCTGGATCAGGTTCTTGCGCCGGCCCTGCGATCGCGCAACGCCCAGCGCCGCGAGCAGGGGGCAGAGGAGCTCGCCCAGCTTGCGGGCCTCAGCGCCGAGCTCACCGAGCGACTGCTCCTTCGCGACGTGCACTGAGCACGCGGCGCTAGGGTGGAGGCGTGATCGATCTGCGCTCGCACATCCCGGAGATCCCAGATTTCCCGCGGCCCGGGATTCTCTTCCGCGATCTGCTGCCGCTGCTGGCAGACCCGGACGTGCATGCCGAGGTGATCAGCCGCCTCGTCGCGTTCGCCGCGCCGTTGCGTCCTGACGTGATCATCGGCGCCGAAGCGCGGGGGTTCCTGTTCGGACCGACACTCGCCCGGGAGCTGGGGTGTGGCTTCGCCCCGGCGCGCAAGCCCGGCAAGCTGCCATCGAGCGCGTGGCGGGAGACGTACGCGCTGGAGTACGGCGAAAACGTCCTGGAGCTGGCGCACGGCGCGCTGCAGCCCGGCATGCGCGTGATGATCCACGACGACCTGCTCGCCACCGGTGGCACGGCGGCAGCCAGCGTCGCGCTCGCACGGCAGGCGGACGCCGAGCCCATCGGGGCGTGCTTCGTCGCCGAGTTGAGGGGACTCGATGGCCGCGCCCGCCTCGACGGTCTGCCCGTTCACGCACTCGTCCACTACGAGGGCGCATGATCCGTCCCGCGGCCGGTGCCGACATTCCCGAGCTGGCGTTGCTCTGGCACCGCTATCGGACCGAGGCGGCCGACACGCGCTGGAGCGGGGAGAACGAATGGCGCGGCTGGATCATGCCCCGTATCTCCGCGGGAGACGTGCGGATCGGGACGGTGGAGCGTCGCTTGAGCGCCTACGTCGCGTGGCAACGTGTCCGGTGCGCCGACATCGGCGTCCGCAACCTCGAGATCCGTGAGCTGTACGTGCATCCCGAGGGCCGAGGACAACGCCTCGGTTCGGGCCTGCTGGCCCGGGCGATCGACGCCGCCCGCCAGCGCGACTGCGAGGCCGTGACGCTCGTCAGCAACGTCGCTGACGAGGGCGTCCTCGCGCTCGTCGAACCGTTCGGCTTCGAGCTCCTGGATCAGACGCTGCGGCTGCAGCTGCAGCGACGCTGACTCAGACCGGCGGGACCCAGGTGTGCCAGGCAGGCTTCTGCGTCGTGTTGTCCAACGGCGTACTGGCCGAGTAGAGCCCGCTGGTCGGCGCCGCCGCGGTGTCCACGAGGTTGTTCCAGATGGAGACACCGAAGCGCGGATTGGCGGCTGCCGTCTTGAACGCGGCGACGCCGGCGACGGGGGCGAGGTCGGAGGCCGTGGAGCCGACGGCGTAGCCGGTCTCCCAGATGCCCTTGCCCTGGTTCGGGAAGTACGCATCGACGTTGGCGATGATCGTGGCCGGATCGCTCAGTGCGAGATTGCCGGCGTCGGCGGGTACCTCGATGCCACCGGGGGGCACGAGCCGCACGCCAATGGCGTCGGCCTGGATGCGCGTGCGGGCCATCGCGCGCAGGAAGGCGATCGACGGGGTGTCGACGGTGCTCGCGGGATCCGTGCGGGCTAACCCGCCGGTGATCACGGGCGCGGTCGTCACCTTGCGGATCTCGGTCGTCGCCACGCGCGTCAGGACCCGGAGCAGACCAGGGGCGACCAGCCGCCCAGCGAGCCGCTGCGGACGTAGACCGGACTGCACATTCGGACTCGGCCAGATCTCGTAGGCCGCAGCGGACGACCCGTATTTCGCCACCACGGCGGCGACGAAGTTCTGGAATGCAGCGCGCTTCGGTGCCCAGGCGGGATCGCCCGGTGCGCCACCGACACCACCGTCGGAACGCGCCCAGTCTGGCGTTCCCCCGATCGACAGGAGCACGGACGGCGTGCCCTGGGCGAGGACGACCCGGCGCACGGCGGCGAGCTGCGCTTCGACCGGCGTCCAGTTGTAGGCGGCGTTGCCTGGCAGTCGCGCGTTCGTCGGCTGTGTCGCCGCGATCGTGTTCCAGCGCACATCCACACGCACCCACGTCGCGCCGAGCGTGGTGAGCGCCGCGTCCAGCGTCTGGGCGGGTGCCACGGCCGCGGTATTGCCGCTCTGCGCCGCCTGAAAGCCCTCGTCGGCGGCGAACCCAAGCGATCCAGCCGAGGCGGCGGGCACGCACAGCAGCAGCGCCGCGAGGCCCGCGGTGAGGAGATGGGAGAGCCGGCGCACCACCGCAGAATACCCCCGAGAAGGGAAGACGGGTCAGAACGCGAAGGATGCTGGGCGTCATGGCCCGTCCTACGCTTCGCCGCGCATCCACCGCCACTGCCCTCGCGCTCCTCGCGTGCATGGGGCCTGCTGCGGTTGCCGACGCGCGTCCTGCACACGTCAAGGGCACCAGGATTCTCGACGCGCAGGGCCATGAAATGAAGGTGCGCGGCGTGATGTGGGGCGGTACCCGTTTCGTGCCGGCCGACGCCGACGCCACGCTGGCCGAGCCCGACGTGGCGACTGCGGCGCGCGACTTCAAGCGCATGCAGCAGATGGGTGCGAACCTCGTCCGTGTGAACGTGTCGAGCGCCGCGAGTACCGACGCTCACCGCCTCGCCTTGCAACGCCTGCAGCGGCTCGCCAAGGCGCACGGACTGCAGATCCTCTTCGCCAACGTCCCGCTCACCTCCGAGGAACAGGGGCCCTGGCTGCGAACCCTCGCCAGCTGGTTCCCGCGCAAGAGCAACGTCTGGTATCTCCCC
>CAINDT010000487.1 GCA_903847495.1 uncultured Actinomycetes bacterium | reverse complement strand
GCGCGGCTCGGAGGAGGAACTGGTGCACGTGGGCGCCGATGGGTGGGGCGACGTGCGTCTACCCGACGAGCCGTGGCTGCGGCGCGCGGGCCGCGTCACCGATACCGAGCTGCGCGCGCTCTACCGCGGTGCCGCCGCCGTGGCGATCCCGTCGCTGCACGAGGGCTCGGGCCTCCCCGCCCTCGAGGCCTTCGCTGCTGGCGCACCAGTGGTCGCCGCCGCCGCGGGCGCCCTGCCTGAGACGTGCGGTGATGCAGCGGTACTCGTCGATCCACTCAACGTCGAGTCGATTGCCGCAGGCATCGACGAGGCGATCAGCCGCCGCGACGAGCTGATCCGCGCCGGCCGCGGTCGCGCCGAGCAGGCGACTTGGGCGAGCGCCGCGGAGCGCTGCGCCGAGCTCTACCGCTCGTTGGTGATCTAGCCCGTCACAATGCTCGGCGTGGTGGCCGGGTTGGGCGCGCGGACCGGCGTGCGTGCGACGGTAACGGTGCGCGACGAACGCATGGTTACACCGCTCGTCGGCGTGAACGTGGTGACGAGTACGACCTGTATGGCGCTGGCCTGGCGCGTGCGCTTGGCAGCGTTCGTGAGCCGACAGGTGATGGTGACCGCACCGGCCTGATCAATCGTCTGGGTGGCGGAGCAGACCTTGATGCCGGCGGCGCGGAGGGCGCGGCGACTCGCGGTCGTCGTGGCGAGTTGCGTGACCGTCCCCGGACCCGTGGCACGGAATGTCGTTGTGATTGAACTGGAACTCGCCGACACGCGGCTCGTTGAGGTCTTGAGATGGAGCACGGCGGATGTGTGCACCTGCTGCGCCGTCGTGGAGGTGGATGCGACGGGGCCAGTCGACGTGGCTGGCGCAGCCGCCACCGTGATCACGATCGTCGTCGTCGTCTCACCCGTTAGGTCCTGCATCGAGACCGTAAAGGTCCCCGCGCTCGCACCCGTCGGGGTGCCGCTGATAACGCCCGTCGACGGTGCGATCGACAGTCCCGCCGGCAGCGACGTGACCATGGAAAACGTCGGCGATCCGCTGGTCGACACGGCCGGGGCGACACTCCTGACAGCCATACCCGCCGTGCCCGTGAGTTCTGACGCGTAGGCGAAGGTGGACACGGGGTACACCCCGATCTCGATCGTCGCCGTCGTCGTGCCAGCAAGATCCTGCATCGACACCGTGTACGTCCCTGTACTCAACGCGGCTGGCGTGCCGCTGACGATACCCGTCGCCGGCGCGATCGACAGTCCCGTCGGCAACGGCGTCACCATCGAGAAGGTCGCTGCCCCCGTACGTGCAACCGTCGGTGCCGCACTGGTGGCCAACACGCCCGGCGTGCCCGTGAGCCCCGTCGGATAGGACAGCGCCGGCGTCCCAAAGCCGTAGAGGATCGAGCTCGTCCCGGCCATGCTCCGGCCACCGGGATCCGCCTGGCGCGAGCCGATGATCAGGTCGGGGCGCCCATCGCCATTGACGTCTCCGGCGCCACCGACGGCGGTGCCGCAGAAATCACCGGCCGCGGCGCCAGCGATGAGGATGCCGTGCACGCCCAGGGTGCCGAGGTCCACGTTGACGGGGACTGCCGATCCGTAGACCACGTAGCTCGTGCCCGCGTTGGAGCGCGACAGGGGGTCCGCCTGCTCCGCACCGATCAGTACGTCGGCGAACCCGTCACCGTTGATGTCGCCGGCGTTGCCGAGGTGAAAGCCGCTCAGATCATTGGTGGCAGCACCGTCGATGCGGAAGCCGCGGGCGCCCAGACTGTTGACGGTGACGTCGGTCGGTGAGGCGGAGCCGTAGAGCACGTACGTGGAGCCGGCATCGGTGCGTGAGGAGGGGTCTGCCGCATACTCACCGATCACGACGTCGTCAATACCATCGCCGTTGACATCGCCGGCACCGTCGACGGCGCGCCCGAGATAGCCGTTGACAGCAGTGCCATCGAAGCGGATCCCGCGCGTACCCAGCGGGGACGCGAGATCGATGTTCGTCATTGAGGCCGACCCATAGATCACAAAGCCCGCCCCGACGTTGGTGAGCGCGGAGCCGCCGATCGCGCCGATGATGATGTCGGGGTAACCGTCATGGTTGAAGTCGCCGGCTCCACCCACGTCGGACCCGGTGAGATCGCCGGGCGCAGCACCATCGATGCTCACGCCCCGTGCGCCCAAGGCTGTGACGTCCACATCGGTCGGCGCGGCGGAGCCGTAGATCAGAAAGGCCGACCCGGCGTCAGCCCGCGACGACGGGTCCGCACCCCACGCGCCGACCAGGACGTCTGCATAGCCATCGAGATTGACATCGCCGGCGCCCGCCACGGCCTGACCAGTGTCCCAGTCCCCAGACGAACCGCTACCCGCGATGACGAACCCGCGCGCACCCAGAGACGCGAGATCCACGTTGCTGGATGCGGCGGCGCCGAAGATCACGTATGCCGCACCCACCTTTGTGCGCGAGAGCGGGCTGGCTCGCTTAGCCCCGACGATGACATCCGCGAAGCCGTCGTTGTTCACGTCGCCCGCGCCCGCGACAGCGATGCCGGCGTTATCTGCTGCCGCCGCTCCATCGATGCGGAAGCCGTTCGCGCCGAGGGAGGCGAGGCTGAGATCGCTCGGAGCCACGGAGCCGTAGATGACGTACGCCGAGCCGGCGCTGGTACGACCCGAAGGAGCCTCCGACGGCGCGCCGATGATGACGTCGGCTAGACCGTCGCTATTGACATCGCCGGCGCCATCGACCGAGTACCCGCTGATGCTATTCGCAAGATCACCGTTGATCGTGACGTTTGCCTGCGTCAGGAGGTCGATGCTGCCGGACTGCTGTGGCAGCGCGGCGAGCGCCGACGAGCATGCGGTGGCACACGCCAGGACGACCAGCGCAGCGAGCGACAGACGGGCGAACTGAAGTCGTATTCCATTCTTGGCGAACATCTGAAGCGCATTCTAACCATGGATAGATCGCAGTGTGCAATCCGACGGCACGAGGAGCCCCCACCGCACATCATCCGTCGGCCGACTGCGGCGATCGCCGCCGTCCGCGCGTTCAGTGGTCGCGCCGTCGCGACGGCGCAATGCCCGGGGCTTGCCCGCCAAGCACGGTCGGATGGCGCTTGATGAAGCGCCCCACGTTGCGCAGGTGCCAGACCGTGCGCTTGTCGATGAACTTGCCGTCGCTGGCGGCCTGGTGCGCGTGCACGACCTCGGCGGCGGGCTCCTGCCAGATCTCCCAGCCGCGCTGCCAGAGGCGCCATTGCAGCTCGATCTCCTCGACGTACAGCGGTGCGAAGGCCTCATCGAACCCGCCGACGTCGTCCCACGCCTCGCGACGGATCAAGAGGAAGGCCCCAAGCGACCAGTCGACCAGGCGCGCGCCGTCGGGCTCACCGAGGTAATGGTCGGCCGCGTACCGCGACGGCGGCAGCACCTTGCGCAGCGGCGTGCGGCGGATCACGGAGCCCACGGGCTCGGGGAAGCGACGCGCCGCCTCCTGATACGAGCCGTCAAGATTGCGCAGCGTCGGGGCGACGAGGCCGCAACGCGGATGGTCCTCCATGAAGCGCACGAGCCGCGGTAGGCAGTCAAGCTGCGCGATCGCGTCGGGGTTGACGATCGCGAGGTAGTCGCCCGGCGCGGCGGCAAAGGCGACGGCCTGGTTCTCGGCGTACGAGCGCGTGTCGGGCTGCTCGACCAGCACGCACTCGGGATAGTCGGCGCGGATCAGCTCGGCCGTGCCGTCGCCCGGGCGGTTGGCCACGACCACGACCGTGAGTGCATCGCCCATGCCCTGCTGGC
>CAINDT010000486.1 GCA_903847495.1 uncultured Actinomycetes bacterium | reverse complement strand
CGCCCTACGCAATACCACGCAGCGTGAAAGATGCGCTCACGCTCCAGCGCGAAGACGTCGGGCGCGAAGTAGTCGGCACCCGGCAGCGTTGGCGGCGACGACCAGGCCCGTCGCTCTGTGTTGTGCTCGTCGGCGTGCATGAGGCGAATCTACCAGCCAGCAGACGCTCGGACGAGCCGGCTGGGCCAGAATGCGTTACGGGATGCGGCCTGCGTCGCGCGGGCCGGGCTCAGTTCGGCTTAAAGCTCGATACGGCTATGTCGCACGCGCCGGGGTTCGCGTGATGCGGTGGTTGCGCCACGTGCGTCGACGTCTGCAAGGTGCGCGCCTGGTTGCGTCAGTGGCTTCATTGCGGCGCATGCGCGTCGCTCAGGAGATCGGCGCTCGCCGGTAGCGTCGAGGCATGGACGTGCCCGGAGTCATCGTTGTCGACACGAGCGTCGCGGTGGAGGCCCTCGTGGCCGAAGCGCCATGCCACGAGGGGTACGCGAACCTCCTCGCTGCGATTCGCAAGCAGGGCGTGATGCTGGCGTATTGCGAGTTGCTGGAGGCGGAACTCGTTGAAGCCGCGTACACGTGGGACATTCGGCGGCGGTATCCGCGCGACTGGCGTGCACGACGACGTGCGCAGACCCTGCACCGCCTAGAGGCCCGTGAACGTCGGATCCTGCCAGCCTGGCGTGCGTTGGCCGGTGAGAACCAGTCCATCGTCGTGCCGGTACGAGCGGTCATCGACACGTCGGTGGACTTCGTCACCGACTGCGGGCTGGGGTCGTATGACGCGGTGCATCTGGCCACTGCGTTCCGCCTCCAGGCGCCGATCCTGACGCACGATCGCTTCATGGCGCAGGCGGCCGCTCCGGCGATCAAGGTGGTCACGCTGCGAGAGGACGTGGTGTGAGAATCGGCCCGATCATCATCGAGCGGGCGGGTTCTCGCCGGTGCGCGAAGCCCCAAAGCGCTGTGACGTATGCTCCGCCCATGGGCGGTCATCATGATTACTGGGCGACGTTCCCATTCCCCGAAGGCGTGCGGTACATCCCTGCCCGCAAGCCCCTGGGACCCATTGATCCCTCAGTCGAGGCGTGGTTGAGGGACAACGCGCGGCCCCCGCGCACAGACGACGTCGAGGAGTCGATCCGGCGGATGCGCGAGATCTCGGGCTCGATCAGCATCGGGCGCCCGCCGCGCAAGGCCGATTACCGCGCGCGTTGGCGCTACAACGGCGAGGAGTTCGACGAGGCCTGAGGTGCGCGACGTCGGGGCGTCGCTGCTCAGCCGCGCTTGGCGGTGACCGTCGCAACCGTCACCGTGCGCTTGCCCGACTTCGGTGCCCAGGTCGTTGTGACCTTCAGCGTCACGGTGCCGCGCTTGATCGCGCTGCGCACTGCGGCCGGCAACTTGCACGACAGCGTCACCCGACCCGCCGCCTTCACCGTCTTCGTGGCCGTGCAGCCGGTTGCGGCACGCAGGCGGCCGCTGGCGACGACGCGCTGCGTGGCGGTGCCCGGGCCGGTCGCGTTGATGACGACGGCCACGACGCCGGTGCCTGCACTGAACGACGGCTTCGCGATGACCGGCGCCGTCGTCGGCGTCGGTGTCGGCGTCGGCGTGGGGGTAGGCGTGGGGGCGGGGGTCGGCGGCGGATCGGCGTAGGTGAAGCCACCGACGAGCGTGCCGGTCTGGCCGTCGATGTTGGTCACGGTGATCGTCGCCGCGCCCACGG
>CAINDT010000485.1 GCA_903847495.1 uncultured Actinomycetes bacterium | reverse complement strand
CCCAACGGGTCAGAATCAGACCGTAGATGACGGTGATCGCGCCACAGATGAGCGCGATCAGCACGGCGTGTTCGCCGAAGAACGTGGACATCGCTTCGGACCAGCTCCTTGAATCGTGTAACTGCCGCAGATGACAGCCCGCGGAGGGTATCAGCACGAGCCGGGGACACCCGTCGGTGCAGGGCGTCGAGGCGGCAGGAGTCGGACGGCGATCGCCCGTGAGCGTTGGTGAAACCTAGCTGCCGAGCGGCGCAAGGTACGCGGCTGCGCCGAACATCTCGTCCATGGACTTCGGCTCGAGGCCCTTTGCGCGGAGAGCGCGGATCATCGCCGGCACCGTGGCGGCGGTGTTCGAGTTCGCGTGCATGACGACGATCGACCCCTTGCGGGAGTGCTGCACGACGTGCTGCACGAGGTTGGCGGGGGCGGGCATCAGGTAGTCGGAGGGATCCACGTCCCACAGGATCATCCACGCGAAGCCGGCGTCCCCGGCCGCGCGCAGCGTCGTCGCGTTGTGCAGGCCGTACGGCGGCCGGAAGAACGGCGTCGGCGACGCCTTGGCGACCTTCCACCACGCGTCCACGTCACCGCGGATCTGGCTGGACTGCTCGTCGTAGCCGAGGGTCGGCAACTGCGGGTGCAGCCAGGTGTGCGAGCCGATCGTGTTGCCGGCCGTCAGGGCGGCACGGTCCGCGGACACGTTGTCACGTACGTTGACGCCGTTGCAGAAGAACGTCGTGCGCGCCTTGGCAGCGCGGAACGCGTTGACGATGCGCTGCATGTCGCGGTTGCTGCCACAGTCATCGAACGTCAGGCCGACCGCATTGCCCGCATCCGGCAGCGAGTAGATGATGCGCGTCGTCACCGGACGATCGACGCGAAGGAGTCGCGGGGCGCTCGTCCCGATGTTGCCAGCGCCGTCGGTGATCGTGGCGCGGAGCTTGAAGACGCCGGGGAGAAGCAGGCGCTTGCGCAAGCGCAGATTCCAGTCGGCGGTGCCACTGGCACCGTCGGCGCTAACCGGTACGTCGACACTCCCGATCGCAACCTCCGTCTGACTCGCCACGTCCATCCGGATGGTTGCCGCACCGGATGCGTCGTCGGTGGCGGCACGGAGTGCGACCGGACCGCGCTTGGTGAGGGCGGGGCGCAGTGCACCGAGCGAGACCACGGGTGCCGTCGTGTCGACCGTGACGGGGACGACCGTGTCGCTGGTTGCGCCCTGGGCATCGGTGAGTGACACGCGCACGCCGTACGTGCCGTCGGCGGCGTTCGCGCCGTCCCACGTGTACTGGAGCGGCGTGCCTGCGGTGACGGGCACAGCGGTGCCGAGGGTGGCGACGATGGTGCCCGTCGGGCTCTCGATCACCGTCGTGGCCGTTCCGGGGACCGTCGGGGTGACGGTGATCGACGCTACATGGGCCCTGGCGGTGGCCTGCGGATTGAAGGCCGCGGGCACCGCGGTCGCCGCCACGGACGGGCTGGCCACGGGCACGACGGCACGCGGCGCAAAGGGAGCGCCCATCAGGGCGGCGATGATCAGGGACGCGGCGATCATGGTCCTACCTTCTCAGTCTGCACCACGGTTCCTGCCGCGGCCGAACGGAGTGGCCCTAGACGTCGCCGCCGGGCGTCCAGATCTTGGGGCGCGGCGGCTCCTGCTTCGGCGGTGCAGTCGGGGCCGCGGCAGCGCCGGGCTCCCCCGCCTCGTCCGGCACGCTGGCCTGGACGGCATCGGCAAAGGCGAGCTGCAGCTCGGCGAGGGCACGGCGCAGATCCTCGACCGGCTGGGGCACCGGAGTTCCCTCCGGCAGCACTCCGAGGAAGGTGTGGATGAGGGCGTCGGCACCGGCGATGGCGAGGCTGGCCTGGAAGGCATCGCCACCGTTGACCATCTCCGGGATCATGCCGAGCT
This sequence comes from uncultured Actinomycetes bacterium, assembly GCA_903847495.1. Taxonomy (GTDB): domain Bacteria; phylum Actinomycetota; class Thermoleophilia; order Gaiellales; family F1-60-MAGs149; genus F1-60-MAGs149. Next base: position 2,139 of record CAINDT010000485.1, on the reverse strand, counting down.
GGCCTGCGCCAATCGACATCAGCTCCGACGCGACCTGCAGCATCAGCGACTCGACGCGGATCTGGGTCAGATCGATCTGCCCCTCGCCGGCCGCAGCTGCGGCTGCCTCGGCGGCGGCATCGGGGGCGGTGGTCTCGTCGTCAGCCATGTCAGCCGATCCTCTCCTTGAGCGCCTTGGCGCTCGTCATCGTGATCTCGACCTGGTCGGCGTGGATCGCCTCCATGTCCTCCCCCTGCTCCACGCGAGTCTTCCAGCGCGTCGCGTGGTCACCGTGCTCGATCAGGCCCTCCAACGGCTCGAGCCAGCGGGCGAGGCCGAGCGACTCGATCTCGGGCTGGCAGGCCGCGAGCAGGTTGCGGATCCGCTCCGCGGCGGGAATCGCCTTGCGGGTGTCGAGATCGATCAGCGGGCGACTCATGCCCCAACGCAGGGCTCGCCAGAGGTTCTCCTCGATATCGCTGGGCCGGTCGGCCGGTGGCAACGTGCCCTCGTCGTAGAGGCGCGCGGCGCGAGCCGTCAGCGCGACCTGGAACGCCGCCAGGGCGATCGAGTCGGCGATGTCGGGCAGCGCGTCGCAGGCGCGGATCTCGACGGTGCCGAAGGACTGGTGCGGGCGCACGGTCCACCAGATCTCCGTGTGCTCACGGATCGACTCGGTCTCGAGCAGGAACCGCACGTAGCGGTCGTAGTCGGCCCAGTCCTCGAAGATGTCGGGCACGCCGCAGCGCGGGAACATGCGCGTGAAGATCTGCGTGCGTGTGGAGCGAAGGTGCGTGATGCGCCCCTCGAGCCACGGCGACGTGCAGGACAACGCGAGCAGCTCCGGGACGTAGGTGCGCATCGCGTTGGACACGGCCATCGCACGATCGGCATTGCGAATGCCAACGTGCACGTGCATGCCGAACGTGTTGTTGCGCCAGGCGATGTAGCGGAGCGTCCCCTCGACGATGCGGTAGTGGGGCGTATCGATGATGCGCTGCTCGGTCCACGGCGAGGTGGGATGCGTGCCCGTCGAACCCACGCGGACGCCGAGCTTGAGCGCCTCCTCGCACAGATCGATCCGGCGGTCGATGATCATGCGGGCGGCCTCGTCGAAGGTCTCGCCGCGTCCCGTCTTCACCTCGATCTCGCTGGCGATCAGCTCGCCGGCGACGAACCCGTTCAGCGGGCCGGCTTCGCAGGCGTCGCGCAGCTCTTCGAATCGGTTCGTCATGCGGAGCGTGTCCGCATCGAGGACCTGGAATTCCTCCTCGATACCGATCGTGAAATCGGTCGCGTGCGCAAAGTGCTCGCGGGCCGCGTCAAGCGCGGCGTAGGAATCCTCGACGGAAGCGCCCATCAGCCGGCGTACGGTAGCAGTCGCGACCGTGCGTCCGGCTCCGCAACAGCGCTATCCTGCGCGTCCCATGACGGACGACCAGCACCACGAAGGCCATCCAGAGGAACTCACGCTGCTCGATTACGTCGTGGGCGACCTCGGCCCCGACTCGTCCGATGCGATTCGGCGCCACGTTGAGACGTGCCCGTCATGCCGCGAACGCATCATCGATCTGGCGACGGATCTCGACGAGCTGGATCGGCTGCCGAGCGTGGCCATTCCCCACGATCTGCTCCGCGATGCTCTACGCCGTTCGCCTGGCGCCCGTCGTCGTGGCATCGCCCGCCGCATCGCGCCGTTTCTGATTCTCGCGGCCGTGGGCATCGCGGTGGTGGCGCTCTTCCAGCTCGGGGGTGTGCGTGCCCCCGACGCTGTTGTCACGCAGCGCCAGGTGGTCCTCCAGACCACGAGCAGCGATCCGGTGCGCGTGGTCGACGATCTCCTTGGCACGCTGCCGCACACGGTCGTGGTCGATCGAGCCGATCCTCGTCACCTTGTCGTGCTGGTTGCGGACGCCGACGTCGGCGTGGCCTATTCCTCCCTGATCGGCAGCTCGGTCACCGGCGGGCAGAGCTACGTCATCGACGTGGCCGCCACCGGAGCACAGCCCGCCTCGGCAAACTGAGCGAGCGCCGCCCCGCGCTAAGCGAGGTGGAAGTACAGCGCGTAGAGAAGCTCGACGGCAGGACTCGTGGTGTGCGCCGTCACGTGCGGCGGCACATCGATCAGGGCGCCGCTGTAGTTGAACACGATGCGGATT
>CAINDT010000484.1 GCA_903847495.1 uncultured Actinomycetes bacterium | reverse complement strand
GTCAGCGTGATCGCGCCGAAGGGCTCGATCTTCAACCCGAACTTCCCGCGCGCCTGCTTCTCGCGCTTCAACCAGTGCCAGCGCGTCGTGGACAACACGATCGTGGCCCTGTCGAAGGTCGTGCCGGATCTGGTGACGGCGGGCAACTCTGCCGCCATCCACTTCTGCTCGTACGCGGGCTTCATCCCCGAGAAGGGCGAGTACTGGCTCTACCTCGAGGTCAATGAGGGCTCGTACGGCGGGCGCAAGGGCCGCGACGGCATGGACTCCGTCGACTGCCTGATGGCCAACACGCGCAACAACCCGATCGAGGAGCTCGACATGCGCTTCCCGATGCGGACCGAGCGCTACGAGCTGCGTGACGAGCCGGCGGCGCCGGGCCAGTGGCGCGGCGGTGTCGGCATCGTCCGCACGAACCGGTTCCTCGAGCCGGGCGCGTACTCCTGCGAGGGCGACCGCCACACCGATCCCCCGCGTGGCATCTTCGGCGGCTATGACGGCCTGCCGGCGATGGTCCGCCACCACAAGGCTGGCGGCGGCTTCGAGGAGATCCCCGCGAAGGTGACGGGTCTCATGTGCGAGGCCGGCGACGCGATCCAGCTGATCGAGCCCAACGGCGGTGGCTACGGCAACCCGCTCAAGCGCGACCCGAAGCTGGTCGTCGAGGACATCCTCGACGACTTCACGTCGGTCGAGCTGGCGCGTGAGGCCTACGGCGTCGTCGTCGATCCGAAGACGCTTGCGATCGACGTCGCGGCGACGAAGAAGCTGCGCGCCAAGCTGCTCAAGCAGCGCGGCCGCAACTTCCAGGGCGAGTTGCTCTCCCTGGTCAAGCTGCCGCACCGCATGGCCGTGTCGCCGCACAAGGCGGCCGCCAAGCCGAAGCGCAAGAAGGCGGCTACCCGCCGCTAAGCACGAGAGAACGAGGGGGCGGCGGCTCGCGCCGTCGCCCCCTCTTTTTCGTTCTCGGGCCTATTCGAGCCCGTTGGCAATCTCGACCTCGAACGGGTCGAGGTGGTCGCGCAGCATGTGCGTAAAGGAGCATCCGCGCAGCACGGCGGCGAACTCCAGAAGACCAACGCGGTTCATGCCCGGCGGGCGCCGACGCAACTCGACCGCAGCGGCGGGTATCGCGGTGAGCTCACCGCAGACGACCTGCGCCGCGCCATCGTGGATCAGGGGGAACTCCTCGAATGGCCGCTTCGTCTGTGCCGTCGTCCGTACAACCAGCACAGTGCGTCGCCGCTGATTCCAGCGATCATTTGAGACGACGAGGTAGCGCTTCGCCTCGCCATCGATTCGCTCGCCGACGAGGTAGCGGATCTCACCACAGCGCGGGTAGTCAATGGGACCTGCCGGGAGGCGCGAGGCGCGCGGGGGGTCAGCAAGAATCCGCTCCGCGTCGAGCAGGGCGCTCGCAGCGCGCTCGATTCCATGAAGCACGCCGTCATCGATCACTGCGAGGGCCTCACCGATCCGGCCACGCGGCACCGTGACGAGACCCGTGACGTCGAACGCCAGCCCGCTTCCCTCGCCGAGTGGTGCCAGGAAGCCGTGGGTAGCAGCGGTGGACGCCAGCGGCACCATGCCGACGGAGGACATGCGCGCATTCCAAGCATCGCGCGTGATCACGACCGCACGCGCGTCCGTGCCGTCGATCGCATGCAACGTGCCCCGCTGGAGCATCAGGTCGTCTGCAGCAGCCCGCCGGCAAGGGCGAGCTGGAAGAGCTCGTCGACCGAGGCGGCATGCGCCGGATCGGCAGCCTGCTCCTCGTACGCCGCGTGACGCTCCCGCTCGAGACGCAAGGCGCGTCGACGGGCAACGGCCTCCTCGACGAGCACCGCGAACCGCCGCGACTGCGAGAGCGACGGATCGAGATCGAGCTCGTCCGGCTGCTGCTCGATCTGCCGGGAGAGCTCCTCGGTGAGCGTGAAGGTGACGCGCGCCATGTCGGCAGTATGCCAGATTCGCTGCATGATGTGCTGCAGATAGTGCAGCACATCATGCAGCGTTGAATCGCTGCGAAGAATCCTTCTCTCGGTGCACGTTTCCGGGTACGCTCTCATGCATGCGCAGACCACTCGAAGACGTCACCATCCTCGCCGTCGAGCAGTACGGCGCCGGCCCGTGGGGCACCGTGCACCTGGCCGACCTCGGCGCTCGCATCATCAAGATCGAGGATCCGACGAGCAAGGGCGACATCGGCCGCTACGTGCCGCCGTTCCAGGAGGGTGAGGACTCGCTCTTCTTCGAGACGTTCTGCCACAACAAGGAGTCGATCTCGCTGCAGCTGCGCTCGCCCGAGGGCCGCGCGACGTTCGAGCGCCTCGTCCCCCACGCCGACGCAGTCTTCTCGAACCTGCGCGGCGATGGTCCGGCGAAGCTGAAGATTCTCTACGACGACCTCAAGCACCTCAATCCCGCGATCGTCTGCGCGTCGCTGACCGGCTTCGGCATGACGGGGCCGCGCGCGGCCGAGGGCGGCTACGACTACATCGCGCAGGGCATGGCCGGCTGGATGAGCCTGACCGGCGATCCCGACGGCCCGCCGACCAAGTCGGGCCTGAGCCTGGTCGACATGTCCACGGGCTATGCGGCCGCGCTGGCCATGATGTGCGCCCTCTGGCGTGCGCGTCGCGACGGCGAGGGCTGCGACGTGGACGTCTCGCTGTTCGAGACCGCGTTCAACCTCGACATGTACGTCTCGACCTGGCACCTGTCGCGCGGCTGGGAGCCGATCCGCACCCGCAACTCGTCGCACCCGTCGATCGTGCCGTTCGGCAACTTCCCGACCGCCGACGGCTGGGTCGTCATCGCCTGTGCCAAGCAGAAGTTCTTCGAGAACCTGGCCCGCGCGATCGGCGTCGAGTGGATGCTCGAGGACGAGCGCTACGCCACGATGGCCGCCCGTCTCGAGAACCGTGATGACTGCACGGCCGAGCTGGAGAAGGCGCTGTCGTCGAACACCACCGCCCATTGGGTGAAGGTGCTCGCCGAGGCCGACGTGCCGAGCGGTCCGATCTACTCGATCGCCGAGGCCGCCGCCGACCCGCAGACGATCGCGCGCGACCTGATCGCCGAGACCGAGCACCCCGTGCTCGGCACCGTGCGGCAGATCCGCTCGCCGCTGCGCATGCCCGGCGCCGCCGAGGAGCTCAAGCCCGCGCCGAAGCGTGGCGAGCATACGCGTCAGGTGCTGACGGAGCTGGCGGGTATGGACGAATCCGAGATCAATGCACTGGCCGAGGCGGGAGCCTTCGGCGACGTGGAGGTATGACGATGGCGAAGACCGTGACGATCGACCGCGAGCGCTCGTATCAGCGCATCGAGAACGACATCGAGACGCTCGGCGGGCCGGACTTCACCGAGACCGATGAGGCCATCCGCCGCTACGCCTACACCGACGTGTACGAGAACACGCTCCAGTACTTCACGCGCGAGCTCGAGGCGATCGGCTTCACCGTGTGGCGCGATCCGGTTGGCACCCTGATCGCCTCGAACGTCCCCAAGGGCGCGCCGGCCTTCGGCATCGGCTCGCACTGCGACTCCAACCGCAACGGCGGCAAGTACGACGGGACGCTCGGCGTCGTCACCGCGCTCGAGGTCTGCCGCCTCGCGCAGGAGTCGGGCCAGCACATCCCGCTGCGCCTCATCTCGTTCCTCGAGGAGGAGGGCTCGGGCTTCGGCCAGATGCTGCTCGGCTCGCGGATCATGCTGCAGCGCGTCACCGAGGAGGAGCTGAAGACCACGATCCTCGCCCCGGACGGCACCTCGTTCTGGGATTCGGCGAAAGCGGCGGGCTACGAGCCCGAGCGCTGGCAGGAGTCGATCAGCGAGATTGACGGCCTGACCGGCTGGATCGAGGTCCACATCGAGCAGGGCCGTGTCCTCCAGGACACGAACAACCGCATCGGTGTCGTGCACGCCCTCCCCGGCTACGTGCACGGCGACTTCCACTTCACCGGCCGTGCCGACCACGCGGGCGCCACGCCGATGGACTTCCGCGTCGACGCCGCCATCCCGGCCGCGGAGACGATCCTCGAGGTCGAGCGCCTCGCCAACGAGATTGGCAAGACGACGGTCGGTACGACCGGCGAGCTCGAGACGCACCCGTGCCTGATCAACGTCGTGCCGGGCAGCGTCCGTGTCTCGCTCGACACGCGCTCGGTGACGGGCGGCCACGTGGAGCTGCGCGACCGCATCGTGCCGTACGCCAAGGAACGGGCCGAGTCCCGCGGCGTCGGCTTCGAGTGGGTCGAGCGCCAGGCCCTCCCCATCACGCCGATGGACGATGGCATCGTCGAGGCGCTGCGCCAGGAGGCCGAGGCGACGGGTGAGCCGTTCATGGTGATGCCCTCGGGCGCGGCCCACGACACGATGTGCGTGGCCGACAAGGTGCCGACGGCAATGGTCTTCGTGCCCTGCGTCGACGGTCTTTCACACACGCCGCTCGAGGACTCCGACACGCGCGACGCGGCACTCGCCGCCGAGATCGTGCTCGGGGCGATCATCGCACTGCAAACGTGATCCGCTACGGTGGTGCGATGCCTTCTTGCCGCCGTCGCCTCACCGTCCTCGTTAGCGCTGCCGCCACCGCGCTCGTCGCGACTGTGGGGCTCGCGCCGACCACAGCTCAGGCGGCTGCGCCGACACCGCAGTGGGCGTCGCAGTTCGGCACCCCCGATGCGAGTCTCACTGCGGCCGGAGTCGCCTCATTCCCCAGCGGCTCAAGCGTCGTCGGATTCTGGAAGTCGGGGTCGGGCGCTGCCACCATTGGCGGCACCACCGTGACAGGCGCCACAGCCGTCACCAAGCTTTCGACAACTGGGTCCATCGACTGGGTCGCGCAAACATCTGGTTCCGGTGCCAACGGTGAAGCGATCGCAG
>CAINDT010000483.1 GCA_903847495.1 uncultured Actinomycetes bacterium | reverse complement strand
ACGCTGAGCACCGTCGTCGGGCCGATCGTGACGCGATCAAGTGCCGCCGCCGTGTCACCCGGCAGCGCAGTGCCGAGCAGGGCCGGGATAAACGGCGCGGGGAGCGCCAGAATCGCGGTGCGTGCGCGCACGGTGCCGGCGCCATCGGGGCCGGTGTACTCGATGTCGACGCCCGTGCCCGTAAGGCTCACGCGCGTCACGGTCGTGTGGAGCCGAATGTGCGCCGCGAGGTCGCGCCCGAGCGCCTCGGGCAGCAGCCCCGAGCCACCACGCATGTTGCGCCCGAGATCGCCGCTGTCCCAGACGTGTGCAAAGAGCGTGGCCATCGATGCCTGCGTAATCGAATCGAGATCGCCGCTCGAGCGGTTGCAGAGCGCCTGAAAGATGCGCTGAGCCTCGGGATGGAGCGACCCGAGGTAGTCGCCGAACGACACATCACCGCCAGCCTCCATCGAGCGCAGACGAATCGTGGCGTCCGTGTCGCCCGGCCGGGGTGCCACGGCGGTCTCGTGCTCAGCGACGGCCTTCCGCACCTTGAGGCCAGCGCGCGCGAACGACACGCGGCCCCCCAGCGACAGGGCGAGCTTGAACGGGAAGGTCTCCGGACGCGTGCCCACGACGATCCGATCGTTCATCGCGATGTTGAGCATCGAGCCAGTGATCGGCAGGACCTCAAGCCCGAACTCCTCGACCTGGCGACCGACGATCGTGTCCGGTGGCGGGAACATGTGCGCACCGACGGACAGCGCAAGATCGCCGCGGCGCTTCGACCAGATGCGCCCGCCAACGCGCTCGGACGCCTCGAGGATCAGCGGATCGCGGTCGCGCAGCTCGCGCGCTGCCGTCATGCCGGCAATTCCGCCGCCGACGATCACGACATCGCGTTCCTCGATCACGCGGCCATCCTAACGAACACCGCTGGCCCGCCGACGGCGACTACCGGCCGCGCCAGACGGGATCGCGTCCCTCTGCGAATGCTGCAGCGCCCTCAATCTGGTCTTCCGACTGCTTCACAGCGATGACGCTGGGCAGCGTCTCGCGGAACGCGAGCGCATCGTGCTCCTTCATGCCGCCGGTCTCTTGGACGGTCTCCTTGATTGCCCGCAGCGGCAGCTGCGCGCCGGCGGCGAGCTGCTGTGCGAGCTCCAGCGCGGCACTGAGCGACTGACCCGTCGGCACGACGCGGTTCACGAGCCCCCAGCGCTTGGCCTCGGCCGAGTCCATCCAGCGGCCGGTCATCATCAGTTCCATCGCAACGTGGTACGGCATGCGGCGCGGCAGGCGCACAGCGGCCGACTCGGCGAGGATCGCGTGGTGGATCTCCATCAGGGCGAAGCGCGCCTGCTCCTCCATGATGATCAGGTCGGCGCCGAGGGCCACCTCGAAGCCACCACCAACGGCCATGCCGTTGACTGCCGCGATGACGGGCTTGAGCAACCCGGTCGGGTACTCGAGCCCACCGAAGCCGCCGGGGCCGAAGTCTTCGTCCATGCCCTCGCCGCCGGCGGCGGCCTTGAGGTCCCACCCGGCGGAGAAGAACTTCTCGCCGCCACCGGTCAGCACGCCGACCTTGAGGTCGGGATCGTCGCGCAGGAGCGCCCAGGCGTCATTCATGGCGCGGCTCGTCGCCGCGTCGATCGCATTGGCCTTGGGCCGGTCGAGCATCACCTCGAGCACGTCGCCGTGCCGTGTCACCTTCACTGCGTCGCTCATGGCGCCTCCTTCGTCCTGCCGGGAGCCTACCCCGACGGCAGGCGCGGCGGCTAGCGGCGGGCGCCGGCGTACGTGAATTTGTGCACCTCGAGCTCGAGCATCGGCTCCACTTCGCTGATGCCCTCAAGTCCGCGGGTGCGCGCGATGATGCGTCCGAGCTCGTCGTTGTCCGCGCACATCACCTGCACCACGATGTCGTGCCGGCCGATCAGCGACGAGAGGTACGTCACCTCGCTCCAGCCGCACAGCTCGTCGATCAGCGCTTCCCGCTGTTGCGTGTCGACACGCAGGGCCAGGAGGGCCAGCACGGAATTGCCGAGCCGCGCGGGGTCGACGAACGCGACGACGCGCAGGGCGCCGAGCGTCTCGAGCTTGCGGACCCGGGCACGAACCGTTCCCTCGGCCACGCCGACATCGCGGGCGATTGAGCGGTAGGAGCGGCGTCCGTCTTCCTGGAGCGCGCGCAGGATCGCCTCGTCGGTCGGATCGAGGGGAATCTGCAGCGCCATGACTGCGGATTCTACGCATCCAATCACGCTGATAGGGCTAGATAGTCCATAAGAAGCCGTTTTCATTGCGCATTGCGCACTAACAGGGGCTTGCGTCTGCGCGTTCACGCGTCGATGCTGCGTGCATGACCGACGACCTCACCTTCGACTGGGGCGGCTCGCCCTACACCGGCATCAATCGCGAATGGGAGCCTGACTGGTTCCTGACCGACGAGCAGCGCGACCTGCAGCAGCAGCTGATCGAGGTCTGCGAGAAGGTGATTCGCCCGAACGCGATCATCGGCGACCGTACGGGCGCGTATCCGCAGAAGAGCGTCGAGGCACTGGCCGAGCTCGGCGTCCTCGGCGCCGTCGTGCCGAAGAAGTACGGCGGCCGCGGCGAGAACAACGTCGGCATCATGATGCTGACCGAGACGCTCGCCCGCTACGGCTGCCCCTCCACGACCGTCATCTACATGATGCACATGGTCGCGTTGGCCGGCCTGGTCTTCCGCGCGAGCGGCAACCCGCACATCCAGGACCTGATCAGCCGCATCGATTCGGACTGCCTCGTCGGCACGGCGTCCTACACGGACCCGGAGACGGGCGGGCACTTCTGGTATCCCAAGGTGTCAAGCGCCACGCGCGTGCCGCAGGGCTGGCACGTGCAGAAGAAGGCTGCGTGGACGACGTCGTGTGGCTACGCGAAGTGGTACCTCACGCAGACCACCAGCCCCGACTTCACCGGCGATTACTCGGACCTCGCGGTGTTCCTGCTCTATCCCGATGAGGTCGATGCGAAGACGGGCCAGTGGGACGCGATGGGCATGCACGCCAACCAGTCCGGCCCGGTCGAGATCGATGCCGTGATCCCCGAGGACCGCATCGTCGGGTGGCCCGGCGACGGCGCCGCCTCCAACGACGAGGCGATCGATCCGCTCGCGTTCGTCCAGTACGCCGGCGCCTACAACGGCCTCGCGATGGGCGCTCTCGACGTCGGCAAGCAGCACGCCACGAAGCGGGCGCACGCGCAGTACGGCCGCACGATCGCGGACTACCTGACGGTGCAGGACGCGTTCGGCGAGGTGCTCAGCAACACGCTCGCCTCGCGGATGTACGCCTACGGCTTCGCGAAGGAGCTGGACGATCGCACCAACAACGGCTCGTGGGAGATGTACGAGACCGACCCCGACGCCCGCCCGCGCACGACCATGACGCAATGGTCGCTGCCGGCGAAGGTGCTGGCGACGAAGGCCGCGTGGGAGGCGACGGACAAGATGCTCCAGGTCTGCGGCGGTCGTGGCTACTCGAAGTCGAGCGAGATCGAGCGTCTCTTCCGCGATGGCAAGGCCGGCTGGATCATGGCGCCGACCAATGAAGTGACGCGCATTCTCGTCGGCAAGTGGGCGCTGTTCGGCGCCGACGCGGTCGACTGGTGGAATCAGCACGTCGATGAGCCCGCACTCAACAACGAGCTCGGCAAGCTGGACGTCGACGGCAAGCGCGACCTCGCCGCGCGCCTGCTGGCCGAGATCGCCGAAGATGACGCCAAGCGCGTCGCCCCGACCAACTAGCCAGGAGCAGACCGATGCCCGAGACCGACGACCTCGCCAATGTCACGATCGACACCACCCGCATGATCGGGTGGGTGCCGCCGAAGTCCGAGCACGTCCTCTACGACACGCCCGTGATGGGCCATCTCGGCATGAAGCCCGAGATCGT
>CAINDT010000482.1 GCA_903847495.1 uncultured Actinomycetes bacterium | reverse complement strand
CGGCTTGCCCGAGGCGATCGCGCACTGCTTGCCGAGCCCGCACAGCTGGTACTGGATCGTCCTCGTGGCATCGACGACGCGGACGTTCTGATCGACGGCGCCCGTCTCGGGCTGCACGGCGACGGCGGCCAGCTGCACGCCCTGGAACTCCGGCACGGACGCGGTGACGGCGACCAGCTGCTTGCCGTTCGGCAGGCGGTACGTCGGCGCCACGTGATCGGCGATCTCGGTGGCCACCGCGGTCGAGGAGCCGGCCTGCGGCTGCCAGGCCGACCACTGCGCCGGCGGCTCGGGTGACGACAGCTGCGAGGTGATCACGAGCGCCGTGAGGGCGATGCCGGCGACGATGCCGAGCAGGCCATAGGCCAGCGCGAAGCGACCGCCGTACGAGCGCTGCCGCACCGCGACGTGCTCGACGATCGGCTCGTCCGCATGATGGTGCGTCGGCGCGGGCGTCAGCGGCTCGACGTCAACGGCGGGGCGCTGCGGCGTCAGATCCTCGGCCACGTCGCCTCCTGCGTCAGGTCGACCTCGGGGATCGTCAGGTGGATGCTGTCAAGCAGCTCGATCACCTCGTCGCCGTGCATCTCGCGTCGCGCCACGAGGACGTCGGCGACCTTCTCCACCCCGTCCTTGTTGGCGAGGACGAGGTGGTACGCGGCGAGGTACGCCTGCCCGATCAGCTCGGCGGCCTCCTCGCGGGCGTGCATGTCGCTGAGCACGTGGAGGATCGAGTCGGGCGTGCGCGAGCCGTTCATGATCGTGTTGCCGATCCTGCGGAACTTGTCGGCGACCTCCTTGCGAGCCGCCTCCTCCTCCGTAGCCGTGTCGTAGCTGCGGCCGAGCTCGATCGGCGCCGGGCCCATCGCGCACATGCCCACCATCCACGCGGCGCGGGACGTCGCGCTCATCACGTCACCCGCCACGCCGCGCGAGTTCTCGCCGTAGAAGACGTGCTCGGCAGCCATCGCACCGAGCGTCCAGATCAGCCGCGCGACTTCTTCGTGGCGCCACGAGGAGAAGCGCTCCTCGGTCTCGAGCGCCTGGTGGTGGCCGAGCGTGCCGGCGCGCATCTTGATCGACAGGCGTGTCGACTCGGCGCTCTTCATGTAGACGTGCGCGCAGACGGCGTGGCCGGCCTCGTGGATCGCGACGGCGCGCGTCTCCTCGGGCACGTACTCGATGCCGACGGCCGTGCCGGACTCGACGGTGGTGAGCGAATCGACGATGTCAGTCCAGCCGAACCGCTCGCGGCCCTCGTTGTGGGCGAGCGTGAGCGCCATCGACGTGACCTGCTCGATCATCGCGGGCGAGTAGCCGTTGGTGATGCGCGCGAGCTCGTCGCGGCGCTTCGGCGTGTCGAGGTCGGCCTCGTGCGCGACCTTGCCGAGGTAGAGGTCGAAGATGTCGATGCGGTCCTGCTTCGTCGGCGTGCGGAACCAGACGTGGCGGCCCATGCGGCCGGGGCGCGTGAGCGCCGGGTCGAGCGCCTCGATCGGGACGTTGCACGCGCCGATGAAGTAGATCTGCTCGTTGGCGGGCTTGGGCTTGGGGACGCGCAGCGGGATCCGGCCGAGGCGGCGCGGGACGATGTAGAGCGCGTCGAGCAGGTTGTTGACGCGGTTGGCCATGAACCGCTTGCCGAACGGCGGCGAGCCGAGGCCGTCCATCGAGACGAGAATCTGGTTGAGCGCGAGCGAGCCGCCGCCCATGCCGCCGGGGACCATGAAGCCGACTGCGCGGTTGTAGGTGCGCGTGAGCGCGTTCGGCTGCACGGCGGGGCCGAGGTCGCGCTCCGCGAAGCGCTGCTCACGCCATGCGATCGACTCGAGGATCGTGTCGCCGGGCATGTCGAAAACGTCCTCGAAGGCGAGCGGACGCGCACCGGTCGCACCGCCGAGACCGCCCGTGCCGAGCGAGGCGCGGCGCATGCCGACAGCGTCGATCTCGTCGATGAACACGATGCACTGGCCGCCCCACTTGCGCGCGAGGCGCTTGGCCTTCCACATCAGGTACCGCACGAGCACGGCGTCGATGCCGATGAAGGTACTGGCGAAGCCAGAGCCCGGGATCGAGATGAACGGCGAGTTGAAGCCTGTCGCGATCGCCTTGGCGAGCATCGTCTTGCCGGTGCCGGGCGCGCCGAGGAACAGCAGGCCGCGCTCGCGCTTACCTCCCGCCTTCTCGAACGCCTCGCCGGATTGCCAGAGGCTGACGACGCGGCGCACCTCCTCCTTCGGCTCGGCCTGTCCGCGGACGTCGTCGAGCTTGACGCCCCAGTCGGCATCGCCGGGCTCGAAGCCCTTGATCTGCGTGATGCCCATCGCCAGCAGCGGTCCGAAGAGGATCGCGAAGTTGGCGATGAAGAGGAAGAACACGAAAACGACCTGGATCAGCGCCTGCGGGCTCGACAGGGCGCCGACGAGCCCGTCGAGCATCCACGTGAGCGTGTTGAGCCACGTGATCGTCTCGCCGGCGTCGGCGGTGATCAGCCGGACGGCGTAGAGGATCGTGATGATCACGGCGATCCAGATCGCGAAGCGAACCTTGCGCGACCAGAACCAGGCGCGCTTGCGGTCGAGCGCGTCGGCCTCGCGACGCTGCTCCGAGTCGTCGCCGTAGAGCGTCGGCCACGGCACGATCTTGCGCAGGATCACGTCGATCAGGCCGCGCGCCACGGCCACGGCGCCGATCGTGAAGAGCACGCTCCAAAGCACGCCCCAGTCCTTCGCGATGTACGCCCACAGGAACACGCTGGGCGCGCCGAGCAGCGCAACGAGCGTGGCGATGCGCCCGAGCCTGCGCCAACCGTCGGCGAGCGTCTTGGACGACGTGGTGAAGCCCCCAGTGGACGACTGATGTTGCTCGGCGAGCGCCATGAGCGGGAAGTGTAGCCCCGCCCGGACGCCCGGGATCTACGCCGTGGGACGCGGGCGGTAGCGGCGACGGATGGCGCCGCTCAGCATCGCCACGAAGGCGATCATCAGGCCCGCGGCGATGCCGATGGTGAGTGCCTGCACCGGGCCTGCGCCACCGGTTCCGCCGAACGTGACGCGCACGAGCTCGGCCAGTACGAAGAGCCCGATCGGTACGACCGACGCGACGGCACCGCGCAGCGAGCCGTAGCGCCAGCCGAGCACCGCCGCGATCACGAAGACGAACAGCGGCCCGAGCGCCGACGGGTTGCCGAGCAGCATCAACACGCCGGCGAGGATCCCTTCGGCGGCGATGCCGACGATGATCGCCTCGATCCAGAGCCGTCGCGACGAGACGCCCGGCTGCTTCTTCAGGTTGGCGCGGAACGTGCTCATGCGCGAAGTGTGGCGGATACGACGACGCGAAGGCCTCGCAGTTGATCGCGCCGGACGACGCGAAGGCCTCACAGTTGATCGCGCCGGACGACGCGAAGGCCTCACAGTTGATCGCGCCGGACGACGCGAGGACCTTGAGGTGGCTCGGTCCGAAAGGGCCGATTCACCTCAAGGTCATCGCGTCGCCTGGTTCTACCGTCCCGGCCCACCAACGCCACTGCTGGCGCAGCTGATCCACCCAGGCGACGGGATCACCGCGAGGTGAATCGGTCCTTTCGGACCGAGCCACCTCGGGGTGTTCCCGTCGTCAGTCGTCAGACCACGGCGGGTCGTCGTCCACCGCGCCTGCTGCGACCGGCGCCGCGCCACCGCCGCCGGCCATCAGCCGCGGGATGTCGCCCTCGTTGATCAGCACCTGGCGGGGCTTGGAGCCCTCGTAGCCGGAGATGGCGCCGCGGCGCTCAAGCATGTCGATCAGGCGGCCGGCGCGCGTGTAGCCGACGCGGAGGCGGCGCTGGAGCAGCGACACGGATGCCGTCTCGTGGTTGCACACGACGCGCAGGGCGTCCTCGAGCAGCGGGTCGGAGTCGGGATCGGTGTCGTCATCCGCATCGCCCGAGCCACCCGGGGTGGCGACGGTCTGCGGCATGTCGAGGAAGCCCTCTTCGAACTCGGGCTCAGCCTGGTTACGGCACTGCTCGACGACGAGGCCAACTTCGTCCTCACCGACGAAGGCGCCCTGGATGCGCTGGATGCGGCTGGTGCCGATCGGGCGGTAGAGCATGTCGCCCTGGCCGAGCAAGCTCTCGGCGCCCGGGGTATCGAGGATCACGCGCGAGTCCGTCATCGACGAGACGGCGAACGCGATGCGGCTCGGGACGTTGGCCTTGATCATGCCGGTGATGACATCGACGGACGGGCGCTGCGTGGCGAGCACGAGGTGGATGCCGACGGCACGCGACTTCTGCGCGAGGCGGATGATGCAGTCCTCGACCTCGGCCGGCGCGACCATCATCAGGTCGGCGAGCTCGTCGATCACGACGAGGACGTACGGCAGCGTGTCCTCGGGACGGCCACCCTCGATGCGCGCCTTGTTGAACTCGACGATGTTGCGGCTGCGGGCGGCGCCGAGCTTCTCGTAGCGGCGTTCCATCTCGCCGACCACGTTCATCAGGGCGGCGGCCGCGCTCTTCATGTTCGTCACGACGGGCGTGAGCAGATGCGGGATCGCCTCGTAGTGGTTCAGCTCGACCCGCTTCGGGTCGATCAGGATCATCTTGACCTCGTCCGGCGTGGCGTTCAGCAGGATCGAGACGAGCATGGCGTTGAGCGAGCCGGACTTACCGGAGCCCGTGGTGCCGGCGATCAGCACGTGCGGCATCTTGGCGAGGTCGGCGTGCACGTGGTTGCCGCTGATGTCCTTGCCGAGCCAGACGGTCAGCGGGCTGCAGCCGGCTGGGCACGAGCCCTGGATGTCGCCGAGCGTGACGAGGTTCGGCGTCGTGTTGGGGACCTCGACACCGACGGCCTGCTTGCCGGG
>CAINDT010000481.1 GCA_903847495.1 uncultured Actinomycetes bacterium | reverse complement strand
GGGCAGGAGGGCGTACCAGTCGCGCGACGGCGGTGGCGGATCGACAGCGAGACGAACGAGTTGGCCGGATGCGATCTGGTGATCGACCGACACGAGCGGCACGAGGCCAACGCCGAGGCCAACCATCGCTGCGGCCGCGACAGCCGAGTTCGAGCCGATCGTCGTCACGGGTGGAGTGATGTGCGCCGCCGCCAGATACTCATCGACCAGCCGGCGCGTGCCCGAGGCCTCCTCGCGCACCAGCCACGTCTCGTCGGCAAGGTCGCGCACGGATACCTTGCCGACGCCCGCCAGCGGATGGTCCGGCGCGGCGACGATGACGTGCTCGTTGCGTGCGATCACCGTGCCGTCGAGCGACCCGTCCTCGGGCGGTCGCCCGCCGATCCCAATGTCGGCATGGCGCGAGGCGAGCAGATCCAGCACGAACTCCCGATTGCCGATCTCGAGCTGGATGGGAATCTCGGCGTGTGCCTCTCGGAACGCACGCAGCAGCGGTGGCAACAGTGATTCGGCGGCCGTGTAGACCGCCGCGATGCGCACGGTGGCACTGACTTTGTCGGCGGCGCTCTGCGCCATTCTGGTGCCGAGTTCGAGCAGCCCAAGAGCCTCGATCGCATGCGGCAGGAATGCCTCACCGGCGGGGCTCAGCTTCATGCCGCGCCCGTCGCGCTCGGTCAGCGGTACGCCGATTTCCTCGCTCAGCGCCGCAATGGAGCCCGAAACGGACGGTTGCGACACGTGCAGGCGCTCGGCCGCGGCGCGCACCGAGCCGTCCTCGGCCACGGCGATGAACGTGCGCAGCTGAGAGAGTGTCATAGCCATCGGGTTATGAATCATCCACCATTACCTGCTGGATGTCCATGTATCAGTGACGTACCGTGTCGGTATGCAGAATCGTGATCGTCTCCACCGTTCCGAACTCGCCGTCCCGGCCTCCAATCTCCGCATGCTGGAGAAGGCCCCTCAGGCCGGCGCGGACGTCACCTTCCTCGACCTCGAGGATGCCGTGGCGCCCGACGATAAGGTCCAGGCCCGCCAGAACGCCATCGACGCCCTCCTGTCGCAGGACTGGTCGCAGACGGCAACGTCGGTGCGCATCAACGGCCTCGACACCCACTGGGCCTACCGCGATGTCGTCGACATCGTCGAGGCCGTCGGCAACCGCCTCGACATGATCCTCGTGCCCAAGGTCGGGCGTCCCGCCGACCTCGAGTTCGTGGAGCTGCTGCTCTCGCAGATCGAGCAGGCCTATGGCTACGACCCGATCCCACTGACCGCGCTGATCGAGACGGCGCCGGGCATGGCCAACGTCGAGGCGATCGCGCAGGCGTGCCCGGATCGACTCGAGGCACTGGTCTTCGGCGTGGGCGACTACATCGCCTCGACGCGTGCGCGCACCACCGTCATCGGCGGGGTCACGCCGGAGTACGCGGTGCTCACCGATCCCGATGCGGACGGCAACCGGGCGCTCCACTGGGGCGACCCCTGGCACTTCGCCCTCAACCGCGTGCTGGTGGCGTGCCGCGCCAACGGCCTGCGTCCGATCGACGGCCCCTTCGGCGACTTCAGCGACGCCGAGGGCTACCGCATGGCCTGCCGTCGCGCGGCCGCCTTGGGCTACGACGGCAAGTGGGCGATCCACCCGTCGCAGATCGAGATCGCCAACGAGGTCTTCTCGCCGCTGCC
>CAINDT010000480.1 GCA_903847495.1 uncultured Actinomycetes bacterium | reverse complement strand
TCACCTCGAGGTGATCCCGTCGCCTACGTGGATCAACCACTCCAGCAATGGCATCGACTGCCGAGGATGTTGGAACCACACGGCGCGACGACCTCGAGGTGACCCCGTCGCCTGTGCGGATCAACCACGCCAGCAGCGGCATCGACTACCGAGGATGTTGGAACAAGGCGACGCGATGACCTCGAGGTGAATCGGCCCTTTCGGACCGAGCCACCTCGAGGCCCTCGCGTCGTCAGACGCGATCAACAACGACGCCTTCGCGTCGTCTACGCGGCAGCGACGTCGGCCAGCGCGGCCTTGAGCGCACCGGCCAGCTCGTCGATCTGAGCGGTATCGCAGATCAGCGGCAGGGCCGTGACCACCATCGGCTTGACGCGGACGTCCGGGCGGACGATCACGCCGTGCTTGCGAGCAGCACCCGCGACCGGCGCCGTCAGGGCGTTATCGGTCAGCTCCAGCGAGTGGTAGTAGCCCTTGCCGCGCGCCTCGACAACGAGGTCGCTGGAGGCGGCCACGTCGGCCATCGCGGCCGCGTAGTAGTCCTCGTTGGCGAGCACGTTGTCGATCACGCCGAGGCGCTCCATGATGTCGAGGTTCGCCAGCGAGACGGCGCACGCCAGCGGATGGCCGCCGAACGTGAAGCCGTGCGCGTACATGGCATCCGCGTTGATCAGCGGCTCGCCGACGGCCTCGGTGAAGACCACGCCACCACACGGCGCGTAGCCCGAGGTGATGCCCTTGGCGAACGTGCAGATGTCGGCGTTGAAGCCGAGGCGATCCGTGGCGAACCAGGCACCCACGCGACCGAAGCCGGTGATGACCTCGTCGCACCAGAGCAGGACGCCGTACTTGTCGCAGATCTCGCGGATCTTGGCCCCGTAGCCCTCGGCCGGCGGCAGACCGCCACCGTTCTGAATCGGCTCGACGACGACGGCCGCGACGGTGTCGGGGCCCTCGGCGAGGATCTGCTGCTCGATGGCGTCGGCGCACGTCAGCGTGCAGCCGCCCTTGTCGTGGCAGTAGAGGCACGTGCGCTGATGCGTGTTCGGCGCGTGACGCACGTTCGGATCGAGCGGCTCGAACGGCGTGCGCGACAGCGGGATGCCGGTCAGCGAAAGGGCGCCCATCGTGCAGCCGTGGTACGCACCGCGGCGAGCGATGATCTTGCGCTTGAGCGGCTGGCCCTTCGCAAGGAAGTGCTGGCGCACGAGCTTCATGGCGGACTCGACCGACTCCGAACCGCCCGACGTGAGGAGGACGCGGGACATGCGGTCGGGCGCGAGGCCGAGGATGCGCTCGGTCAGCGCGAGCGCGGACGGGTGCGTGGCGGCCCAGTTCGGGTAGAAGCACAGCTCCTCGAGCTGCTTCGCAGCCGCCTCGCCGATCTCCTTGCCGTGCGAGTAGCCGATCTGCGTCGTGAACAGCCCCGAGACGCCGTCGAGGAAGCGATTGCCGTCCTTGTCGATCGCGTAGGGGCCCTCACCGGTGACGATGACAGGCGGCGACTGATTCTGGAAATCAGCCATCTT
>CAINDT010000479.1 GCA_903847495.1 uncultured Actinomycetes bacterium | reverse complement strand
CATACCGACGGCCACGGCCTCCTTGAGGACGGCCGAGAGGTCGAGCGCACGATCCTCCGGCACGTCGCGACGCATCGCGACGGCGCCGAGCGGCAGCGGCAGGCCGGTGTCACCCTCCCACCACGCGCCCAGATCGAGCACGCGCTTGAAACCCTCTTGCTCCCACGTCAGCTGGCCCTCGTGGATCACGACGCCGGCAGCGACATCACCCGAGGCGACGGCATCCATGATCGCCTCGAAGTCGAGCTGCACCGGCTCGAAGGCGGGGAGCGCGAGGCGGGCGGTGAGAAACGCGGTGGTCTGCGGACCGGGCACGGCGACGCGCTGGCCGGCGAGGTCGGCGGGTACGAGGTCGGTCTTCGCGATCACGACCGGGCCGTAGCCCTCGCCGAGCGAGGCGCCGTGGCCGAGCAGGCGATAGGTGTCCTGGACGCCGGGATACGCGCCGACGGACATGGCGGTCGCCTCGAGGCGGCCCTCACCCGCCCACACGTTGAGCGTCTGGATATCGGCCGGCACAAGCTCGATCTCGAAGCCGCGCAGGTCGAGCGCGTTCTCCGCGATCGCCCACACCATGAAGGCGTCATCGGGATCCGGGCTATGTCCGACGCGTACGTGCACGGGGTCTCCAGCGGTCGATGTGGTGCGAGCCTACCAATGCTCTGTTTCGCCCACGCCGTGCGCGCGGACGGGCTGTGCTCCGGCTAGGCTTCCGGCCATGAGCGATCACGACGTCATCCCGCCCAGCCCCCAGCACCGCGACGAGGAGATCCTGCAGCACGTGCTGCGCGAGGTCCACGCCGGACGCTCCCTCGACGATGTCATGCAGGACACGTACGTCGTCGAGCGCCAGGAGGCCGGTTCGCACGAGAAGGTGCTGGACCACCCTGAGGTTGCCGAGGTCGTCGGCGACGAGATCATCGCGCAGATGCGCGCGATGCTCGACAACATCTAGGCCTTCAGCGCGGCACGCGCCAGGGCGAGCAGCCCCGGTGTCGAATCGATCAGCTTTGCCACGACGAGGTCATCGGGCTTGACGCGCGCATCGACCGCACCGGTGAGGACATCGCGCAGCGGCGTGACCTCCTGCCAGTCGAGGTGGCCCTCGTCGACGCACTCGCGTAGGTCGTCGGCGATCACGCGCGCCACCATCGGGGCGTCGCACGCGACGAACGCGGCGTCGGCCAGCAGGCGATAGTCGAGCTCGCGTCGGCCGCGACGGTCGGCACCCAAGGCGAGGATGGATGCACCGGGCGCGACCCAGTCGGCGCGCAGCGCCGGGTCGCGCGCGTTCGTGGCCGTCACGACCAGGGAGGCGTCGCGCACGGCGCTGGCGGCGTCGTTCACAACCTTGCCGAGCGCGGCGGCCTCGGTGGCCGCGGCCGGGTCGGGATCGTGGATCGTGATCTTGGCCAGGTCGAGCGCCTGGCCGAGCTCGGCAATCGTGCGGCGAGCCAGCGGGCCAGCACCAAGCACGCCGAGCGTGACTGGCCCCTCCCCCAGCAGGCGCAGTGCGATCAGACCTGCCGTTGCCGCGACGGCGGCGACTGCAGTTTCGTCTGCGCCGAAGGCGCCGATCGTCGAGCCCTCCGGGTCGATAATCGTGCACGTACGCGATGAGGTGCGGCGCCCGCCTGCGGTAATGAGCACCGCGCGATAGCCGTCGGCGTCGATCGTGGTCGTCACGCCCGTCCAGCCGTCGCCGCGCAGCATCACCTGCGGTGCGGGCAGGTCGTCGAAGTCGTCGGGCTCCACGCGCAGCGCGGTATCGATGATGGCGCGCACCTGCGCGGGCTTG
>CAINDT010000478.1 GCA_903847495.1 uncultured Actinomycetes bacterium | reverse complement strand
GGCGATCATGCCGATCAGCACGTCGTCGCGCACGACGCCGACGATGGTGGCGGTGTCGATCCGCGCACGGAAGGCCTCGAATGGCCCGCCCGTGGCGATGCCGTGCTCCGTCAGGAAGTCGATGTTGCCGGCCAGAACCCGCTGGCCGTCGACCCGCGCCGTGACGCCTCGCCCCACGCTGGCGCTGAAATCCTCGCACTCGGGGGTGGCGATGCCGCGCTCGCTGGCTTCGTTGACGATGGCGACGGCGAGGTGATGCTCGCTGCGGCTCTCGACGGCGGCGGCAAGACGGAGCACCTCATCCTCGGTACCGTCGCCGATGATGCCGACCTCGACGACGGAGGGGCGCCCCTTGGTGAGCGTGCCGGTCTTGTCGAAGGCGATTGTGGTCAGCTCCGCGATGCCCTCCATCGGGCCGGAGCCCTTGACGAGGATGCCCCGGCGCGCGCCGGAGGCGATCGCCGACAGCATCGTCGCCGGCACGGAGATGACCAGCGCGCACGGCGAGGCGACCACGAGCAGGGTCATCGCCTGGAGGAAGGCGGCCGAGAACGAGTGACCAGTCAGAAGCAATACCGCCAGCGCACCGCCGGAGATGCCGAGCACGCCCACGACGTAGATCGGCTGATAGCGATCCAGCATGCGCTGGGCAGGCGCCCGCTGCTCGCGCGCATCGCGCACCAGATCGATCACCTTCGCAAGCACGGTCTCGTTCGCGCGACGGTCGATGCGGATCTCGAGATACCCGTCGAGATTGACCGAGCCAGCCATCACCGGATCGCCGGCATCCCGAGGCACCGGCATCGATTCACCCGTGATCGCGGACTGGTCGACCGCGGAGCGGCCGTCGGCGACCGTGCCGTCCACGGGAATGCGGTCACCCGGACGCACGATGGCGATCATGCCCGGCTCGATCCCGTCGATCGGCAGGGTGCACTCCGTACCGTCGGCCTCCTTGATCACCACGGTCTCGGGACGGAGATCCATGAGGGCGCGGATCGATGCCTCGGTCCGCCCGAGCGCGAACTCCTCGAGCACGTTGCCGAGTGAGAACAGAAAGAGCAGCACCGCGCCCTCCCAGAAGGCCTGGACGGAATAGGCGCCCGCCGCGGCGATCAGCATCAGCAGATCGACGTCCAACGAGCCTCGCCGCAGCGACCCGATCGTGGTGCGCAGCGAGAACCAGCCGCCCGTGAAGAACGCGAGCGCCCAGATCGGCAGCGCGGCATCGAAGGAGAAGCGCTCGACGACAACGCCGGTCAGCAGGAGCAGCAACGTGGCCGCGACGAAGGCGATCGCGATGCGGTTCGGCGCGTGGGCGAGCAGTGAGACGGTGTGGCCGATCCGGCGTGGGGCGAGAGCTGTGGCCAGCCGACGGCCGAGCGGCTCCCTACCGGCGAGCCGCAGGTACGGGCTCTCAAGCTGGAGCCGAAGCAGCTCGGGGTTGAGCTGCTCCGCGTCGTACGTCACCTCGACGAGCGAGGACGTCCGCCCTGGTGCGACGCCGATGACGTGCGGCACGAGGAGCGCCCGCCGCTCGATGTCGGAGATGTCCACGGGACGCAGGGCCCGGTCGGCGCTGAACAGCATGATCTCCGGCGCAGCCACGCAGCGAGGATACCGCGCGTCTCGCGTCCGGCGATCACGACCGCGGTACCAGCCCGGGGAGGCGGAGCCAGCACCGCGGTCGCGTCGTGCGTCTAGGCCGGATCGATCTCGCGGAGCGTGCCGTTCTCCACGTGGTACACGAAGCCGCGGATCTTGTCGCGATGCGGCACGAACGGGCTGTTCTTGATGCGCACGATCGACTGGCGCACGTCGGCATCCACATCCGGGAAGGCCTCGGCG
>CAINDT010000477.1 GCA_903847495.1 uncultured Actinomycetes bacterium | reverse complement strand
CCGAGTGGGCGATACTGGGCTCGAACCAGTGACCCCCGCCTTGTCGAGGCGGTGCTCTACCAACTGAGCTAATCGCCCGGACCGAACGCGAATCTATCAGAACCCGGCGGCACCGCGACGAGGTCAGACGAGCTCGATCGGCGCGTAAGCCACGTGCAGGCGTCGCTCGCCCGAGGCGGGGAAGCGCACGATGATCTCCTCGGCCGTCGGCACGCTGATCACGATGCCCTCGCCGAAGCTCTTGTGGCGCACGGTGTCGCCGGCCGAGATGACGGGAAGATCCTTCGGTACCTCGCGCTCGATGCGGCGCGACGGCGTGCTGATCGGCGCGCGATCCGTGTAGGACGAGCGCTGGGTCGGCATCGAGGTGCCGCCACGCGATCCGACTCGCTCCATCTCGATGAGGTCCTGGGGGATCTCGCCGAGGAACGTCGACGGCGGGTTGTAGTCCTGACGCCCGTAGATGCTGCGCGAGCGCGCATACGTCATCGTCAGCTGTTCGCGAGCACGCGTCATGCCTACGTAGCAGAGACGGCGCTCCTCCTCGAGATTGGCCTCCTCGATCGATCGGGCGTGCGGGAAGATGTTGTCCTCCATGCCGATCAGGTAGACGCGCGGGAACTCAAGGCCCTTGGCGGTGTGCAGGGTCATCATCGTGACCGCGGCATCGTCCTCGCTGTCTGGCAGCTGGTCGGCGTCGCTGACGAGGCTCAGCTCCTGAAGGAAGGTGGCCAGATCGGCATCGGCGTCACCGGTATTGATTGCCGACTGCGCGACGCCGAGGAGCTCGTTGAGGTTCTCGATGCGGCCGTTCGCCTCAAGCGTGCGCTCGGCACGGAGCGACTCGATCATCGCGGTGTCCTCGTACACGCGCTCCAGGAGCTGGGCGGGCTCGAGGGCGGCGGAAGCGTCGGTGAGTCGCTGCAGCAGGTCGCTGAAGCCTGCGACGGCCTTTCGCGCGGCGGCGCCAGGCAGCACCGAATCGGCGTCGTCGAGCGCGGAGCGCAACGTGATGCCGAGCATCGCTGCGTGCTCGGCCAACCGCGTGACGGTGGTATCGCCGATGCCGCGCCGTGGCACGTTGATGATGCGCCGCAACGAGACGTCGTCGCTCGGATTGGCGATCGCACGCAGGTAGGCCAGCGCGTCCTTCACCTCCTGGCGGTCGTAGAACCCGGTGCCGCCGATGATGCGATACGGCACGTCGGCCTGACGGAGCGCCTCTTCCATCGCGCGGGACTGTGCGTTGGTGCGGTAGAAGACGGCGACGTCTCGCAGAGAGCCCCCTTCGCCGATCACGCGCGAGATCTGCCCGACGACGTAACGGGCCTCGCTGCGCTCATCGGCGCACTCCACCACCCGCACCTTCTCGCCGGTGCCGAGCTCCGACCACAGGTTCTTCTCCTGCCGGTCGGCGTTGTTGGCGATCACGCCGTTGGCGGCATCGAGGATCGTCTGCGTGGAGCGGTAGTTCTGCTCGAGGCGAATCGTGCGCGCGTTGGGGAAGTCCTGCTCGAAGTCGAGGATGTTGCGGATATCGGCGCCGCGCCAGGAGTAGATCGACTGGTCGCTGTCGCCGACGACCATGATGCTGTTGTGTGCTGCTGCGAGTGAGCGGATCAGTCGGTACTGCGCGTGGTTCGTATCCTGATACTCGTCCACGAGGATGTGGCGGAAGGCCCGCTGCCACTTGTCGCGCGACTCGGGGATCTGCTCCAGGAGATGCGCGGTGTGCACGAGGAGATCGTCGAAGTCCATCGCTCCGGCCTCGAGGAGGCGCGCCTGGTAGCGGGCATACACCTCGCCGACGAGGGTGTCGAAGTAGCCGTCGTTCTCATCGATGAACTGCTGCGGCGAGAGGAGCTGGTTCTTGGCCGAGCTGATGCGGGCATGCACGCCGCGGGCCGGGTACCGCTTGGCGTCCTTGCCGAGGTCGTCCTCGATGATGGAGCGCACGAGCCGCACCTGGTCCGAGGAGTCGTAGATCGAGAACGAGGGGCGAAAGCCGATGCGCGTGGCGTCGGCGCGGAGGATGCGGGCACAGGCGGCGTGGAAGGTCATCACCCACATGCCGGTGGCGTAGCGCCCGAGCAGCCCGTTGACGCGCTCCGCCATCTCCCCCGCCGCCTTGTTGGTGAAGGTGATCGCGAGAATCGAGGACGGCTGGGCGCCTCGCTGCTCCACCAAGTGCGCGATGCGGTGCGTGAGGACCCGGGTCTTGCCCGAGCCGGCGCCCGCGACCACGAGCAGCGGTCCCGGCTCGGCCTGCACGGCATCCAGCTGTGCAGGGTTGAGTCCGGCGAGAGGGTCGTGCGACATGCCATCCCAACGTAGCAGCCCACCTCCTTCGCGCATCGGGCGTCAACGCGCGGTCAGGCGCACGGTTGGCGACACGGTCGAACCGACGCGAGCCCGCACGTCGTAGGTGCCGGGTGCGGGCAGGCGCACCGGTGTGGCGAAGGATCCGGAGGGCGATACGGGCACGGCGACCACCATGCGCCAGGTCCGTCCGACACGCGCCTCAATGCGCACGCGTGGGCCGCGAGAGCCGGTCAGGCGTCCCCGCAGCCGCACCTGACCGCCGACGCGCACGCGCGGCGTGGCAGCGCGCAGCCGCAGCGTCGTGCGGACCACCGTGGACTCGACCGGCTCACTGGCGGGCGCCGCGAGGACCTCGGGCGCGGTCTGCGCCGTCTCGATGACCGCCGGTAGCGGCGGGGACGCCGGGGATGGCGGCGTGACTGGGATTGCGAAGGTCCAGGTGCGAACGGTGCGATTGCCGCTGCGGTCGACCACCGTCACGCGTACCACGTGCTCGCCCTCCGTCCAGGGGCGAGCGGGTAGATAGGCGATCACCCCGGGCGTCGAGAGGTCTGCGGCGCCGGTGACGTCGCTGCCGTCGACGGCCAACCGCCAGTCCTCCGTGGAGATCCCCGCGCCCGTGTCGGTGGCGCGCACGGTGATCCCCGCCATCGCTGCGGCGATCGCTTGCGGCTCGGCGGTGTCGATCGTCGGGGGTGTCGCGTCGGCGATGCCGAGCAACTCCGACCCCGTGGTCACGTTGCCCGCGACGTCGGACACCTCCCAACTGATGCGATGGAGTCCGTCTTCGAGCGGTGCGGGTGGCCGGATGGTCATGACGCCGCCGCTCTTGCCGAGCACCGCGGGGAGTCCGTCGACGCTGGCGGTGACCTGCTCGATGCCGCTCGTTGCGTCGGCGATCACCAGCTGCGCTTCGGGTAGGCGAGCCTCGAGATCCGTCGGCGCCGTGTACTGGACGGCAGGCGGCGTGTTGTCGATGCGGACGAGGCCGCTGAGGGTGGCGCTGCGATTCCCATCGGCCCCGGTGTCAACGGCCGTGAGTGCAGAACCGAACGTGCCATCCCCTACCTGGTGCGTGTCGAGACAGACGCTGCCATCGAGGGCGAGCGGTCGGGGCTGCAGACGCGTCCCGGTGCCTGCCTGCGTCACCGCCTGCACACCGCCGACGGTGTACTCGACTCGATCAACGCCGAGCCCGGTGTCTCGGGCGGCGAATCCCCCGCACAGCACGCCGCGCTGCCAGGTGCCGGTCGCGGGGTCGCCCGTGGCCCAGCTGACGCTCGGCGCCGAGAGATCGCGCACCGTCAGCTGGACCGCGCTGACGGCGATCACGTTCTCGCCCTCGCTGCGGACCGCGCGGGCCGGCACTGCGCCGTCGGCGGTCAGGGTGACGGCCACGGCGCTCGCGCCGCGACCAGCGCTGACGGTCGCTGTCGTCCCACCCGCGGAGCGGAGTCGTCGACCGTCGATCCAGCGCCCGCCGATCCGGCTCATTAGGTGCGCTGAGACGGATGGTTGCTTGGTGCGGTAACGCAGACGGATCGTGGCGTTCACGATCGTGGTCCCTGCCGGCGCGCTGAAGGCGAGCATGCCCTGACGACGCGCGGGGATGGCGGCGCCGGTCGCGAGCCGAAGGCCGCCGCAGACCAGCAGGCAGCCGCCCACGCCGGGTGCGGTCTGGGCGCTCATGCCGGCGGTATCGGCTGAAGGGAACTGATACGCGACCACGGCGTCGGCCGCGCGCGCGGGGCTGGCGAGAGCGAGACCGCCGAGAATCAGGAGCAGGCTGCCGAGGAGGTGGCGAGGCGACGTGTTCATGGTCCGATCCTCGGTGGCGAGGTGGCGACGCTTGTGATGCGCATGCTGCGGACGTGTACGGGTTGCGCGCGCACGCGCACGCCGAGCGCACGCATCGGCGGAGACTGCGAGCGGATAGGCTCCGAGCGTGCGCCTTCTCGCCTGGCTTCCCGCGCTCGCGATCGCGGCCATCATCTGGCAGCTCAGCAGCACGCCGGACCTCGCTATCGCCTCGGGCTGGCTCGACACGGTCACGCGGAAGGTCGCGCACGTGGTGGTCTTCGGACTCCTGTGTGCCGCCTGCGTCGGCGGGCTGCGAGCCCAGCGCCGCACGGCGGCGACGTGCCTTGTCGGTGGCGCACTGCTGGCGCTCGCCTATGCGGTGATTGACGAGTACCACCAGTCCCTGGTCCCCACGCGCGTGGGCACGCCGGTCGACGTGGCGATCGACGCGCTCGGCATCGGTATCGCGACTATGGTGCTGGTCATGGCGTTCAACCGCAGGGGCATGGCATGAGCAAGCTGATCATCGTCGACACCGCGCTCGCAGACGTCGATGCGCTGATCGCGTCCGCTGCGGAGTACCTGGCGCGGCGCCTGGGTGGCACCCCGCCACTGGATCCCGCGGCGCTGCCCGCGGACGCGGCTGCTGCTCTCGCCGCGATCGACGCCTGGGCCGGTACGGGTGCCGCCAACTGGCGTGCCGAGCTGACCCGGTTCTTCGAGGCGCACGCCCCGGTCCACCTCGTTCCTGATCCCGAGCTGAACGCGGTGCTGCGGCGTGCTGCGAAGGCGGATGCTCATCTCGCGGTCGCCAGCGCGCTCCCCGCCACTCCTCTGGATCTCGAGTTGCAGCAGCTCGGCTGCGCACGGGCGTTCAAGGCCGCGTGCGCTGGCGATGGGTCGCTCGACGACGCCCTGACCATGGCGCAGGCGGCACTCGGCGGCCACGACACGCCGATTGCGCGCACCCGCGCCGAGGTGCTGGCCGCCCTCGGCGGCTGATCAGCTGACGGACAGGCCGATGATCGCGATGACGATCACGGCCAGACCCACGTACTGGATGCCGCGCAGCCGCTCCTTGAGCACGGCGACGCCGATCAGTGCGGCCACGGTGCCGTACTGGCCCGTCAGCACTGCTGCCTGCGCGACCCCGTACGCCGAGGACTTCAGGTACAGCGTGAAGCCAGCCACCTCGCCGACGCCGGCGATCAACGCGTACTTGATGGCGGAGCGCTCCACCACGAGTCGTCGCGTCGTGAGCAATGGCAGCGAGATGACGAGCACGCCGACGAAGCGCGAGCACCCGACCAGCCACGACGCGCCGAGATCGTCTTGAATCTCGCCACCGGCCCACAGCTGGAT
>CAINDT010000476.1 GCA_903847495.1 uncultured Actinomycetes bacterium | reverse complement strand
CCGACGAGCAGCGCACCGACGCTGATCGCGATCGAGGGTACCGATACGAGCAAGAAGGCGATCGATGAGACGATCACCACGCCGATGAAGGCCCGTGACACGGCGATGCGCTCGTACCGACGGGCCAGCCAGGCCTTGAGACGCTCGTACGGGTTCGGCGCATCGAACGACGTCGGCGCATCCGCGACCGCCTCGTGCAGAGCGGTGACGATGGGCGATTGGTCGCCCGAGGCGCGGAGCAGTTCGAGGATGCGCACTTGCTCGTCTGGGCTCAGTCCGTTGGTGTGCGCATCGGCGATCAGCTCGAGCGCATTGGCGAGTGCCGCGTTCGGTGAGGTGTGGCGCGTGCGCACGAAGCGCAGCACGAGCGCGATCGCCACGAAGGTGATGTAGATCAGTCCGATCGCCGGCTTGTAGAAGTAGTCGTTCGTCGACGTGACGAACTTGCCGACCTCGTCGATGAAGAAGCCGAAGCCGAGGCCGCCGATCAGCGCGGCCAGCGTCTTCGAGCGGCGGCCCAGGACGCTTATCGAGATGATCAGCGCGATCGCGAGGCCGAGCCCGCCCCACAGCAGGTGCGCGATATGCAGGCCGCTGCCGCCGACCTGTGGATAGCCCGTCGCCGCGAGGAAGGCGCGGATGCCGAGCACCGTCGCGACCGCCGCGACGAGCATCAGCTCGAGGCGCTCGCCGGCGTCGGCGCTGATCAGGATCTGGGGCTTGCGCACGATGGCACCCTACAGGGGAGGGGCAGGATTCGGGTGCGCAGGGGCGTACGCGCAGGGTGGACCAACCCCAGGAGGAACCCCTATGTCTGCCATGTCCGGCATGCCCCCCGAGATGAAGGACGCGCTCGCGAAGAGCTGGAAGCTGCTGCTCACCGCCGGCATCATCAGTGCCGTCCTCGGTGCCATCGCGATCATCGTCCCGCCGCTCGCGTCGGTGACCATCACGCTGCTCGTCGGCATCCTGCTGCTCGTCGGCGCTGTCGCCTACGTCGCCGAGGCGATCTCGCGCGGCACGACCGGCCATCGCATCTGGAGCTTCATCGTCGCGATCATCTACGTGATCGCTGGCGTCTGGCTGATCATCAACCCGGCCGAGGGCACGATCACCCTCACGTGGGTGCTCGCGGTGTTCTTCCTCATCATCGGCCTGTTCCGCATCATCGCCGGCATCGGTGCGCGCGGTCAGGTGCCGAACGCGGGTTGGACGATCGTCAACGGCGTCCTCGCCGTGCTGATCGCCGTGCTCGTGATCGCCAACCTGCCGTCGTCCGCCGCGTGGGCGATCGGCCTGCTCGTCGGCATCCAGCTCCTGTTCGACGGGATCATGATGATCACCGCCGGCATGGCTGCGAAGAAGCTCTCCGAGGGCGGCTCGAACTAGCCGTTCGTCCCGGCGCAAGCCGGACTCCTGCGTAAGGTTCGGCGAGGGGCGCACGACAGCACGTCGTACGCCCCTCGCCCGAGCCTGACGCATGCCACGACGCTTCATCCACGCCGCCGATCTGCACCTCGACAGCCCCTTCGCGGGCGTCGGGACGCTGCGGGAGGGCTT
>CAINDT010000475.1 GCA_903847495.1 uncultured Actinomycetes bacterium | reverse complement strand
GTGCCGGGTACGACGTCCGCCCTGCTCGGCTACGTGTCCGCCGACGGGTCGAAGGTGTTCAAGACCGTCACGCTGCGCATCGTGGTGGAGTAGCCCGGCAGGGGAATCCGCCGGGCGGACGTACCCTGAGAGCATGTCCCGTGTCCGCAGCCTGATCGCCGGCACCGTCGCCGCCTTGGCCCTGATCGCCGTGCCGACTGCCATGGGCCAGTCGGATCCCGCCGCACGGGCAGCCGTCTTCGCGGGTGCCGGTCTCTGGGTGGACATCTACGACGAGACGATCCACCAGCCCGAGTTCGTCGTCGAGCAGGCGGTCGCGCACGCCGTGTCAACGATCTACTGGGAGACCTCGAACTACCACTCGCCCGCCGACGTGATGTACGCCGACGAGCTGCGGCAGGTGCTCGCGCTGGCGCATGCGCAGGGCATCCGTGTCGTGCCGTGGTACTTGCCCGGGTATCGCAACATCAGACTCGATCGCCGTCGCTTCGCCGCGGCCATCGCGGCCGGCGGTACCGACCCAATCGACGGCCTCGGCGTCGACATCGAGGCCGACATCGTCCGCAATCGCCAGCTCCGCGCGAAGCGGGCCGCGGCGATGGTGCAGTGGCTACGCGCCACGTATCCCGACCTGCCGATGGCCGGCATCGTGCCGCGCGATGCACTCGCCTGGTGGCGGATCTTCCCGTACGCCGAAGTGCGCGCAAACACCGACGTGATGATGCCCATGTGCTACACGTCGCGGTATCTGACGCCCGCCCAGACCACGGCGATGAGCGCAGACTGCGTGACGACGATCCGCACCCAGACCAACGATCCCAGCGTGCCCGTGCACGTGATTGCAGGGGTCACCGACTTCCTGACGACGCGACAGCTCGTCGCTGCCGCACGTGGTGCCCGTGATGCGGGTGCCACCGGCTTCAGCCTCTACAACCTCGAGACGACGACCGCCGCCGACTGGCGGGCCGTCGACGTGTGGCGCACGCCGGGCGGCTGATCACGCGGACGGGCCGAGCACGCGCACCTCGTCACCGAGGCGCACCATGCCGGGCGTGACGACGTCGCAGTAGACCCCGAGATCGGGCCGCCCGCGCACGGCCTTCATGGCGCGCAGCGTGGGTACATCCTTCTCGCCGGTCGCCGGATCCCGCGTCGTCGCGACGCAACGCTCGCACGGCAGGCGCACGGCAAGCACCGCGTCACCGATCGCGATGTCGTGTCCGATCCACGTGTCCTCGACGAAGGCCTCGCCACCGGACAGCGTCATGGTCATGCGAAAGCGCCGATCGCCGATCTCACCGTGGCCGAGCGCGGCGATCGAGGTCTCGCCGATCAGCGAGACGGCATTGGACGACCACCCGCCGCGCCCCTCGCGGATGCGCGCGAGGCGCACGGGCTCGCCGAGCACCGCCGACAGCGGCTCGGCCCAGGGGCCGTCGACAAGGTGCGCGGTCTCGGGCTCGTCGGAGTCCCAGATCAGATCGAGTGCCTCACCGAGCGACGGATCGGGCGCGGACACGACCGCGCCGTCAGGGAAGCGCATCGTCAGCGTGATGCCGTCGTAGTCGGCCGTCGTCAGGCAGAGGCGCCCGTGGCTCCAGCTGCCGGCCAATTCCCCCGCGGCGGTGACGACGAAGAAGCGGCGGTCGAAGGGCGCGCCCTCCGGCCCGAGTTCGAGCGCCTCGCACTCGGCCAGGGCGAGGCCCTTCACGGGCGAGTGCAGCAGGCGGGCGACGGCGACCACGGAGGGAGTATGGGCTTCCGCGTCAGCCCGCGGCGGTGACGAGCGCCATGCCGATCGCGCCGGCACGATCGCTGAAGCCGTACTCGGCGGCACACGCGTCGAGGTCGAAGTGCGGGAGGCTGAAGATCTCGATGTCGATTGCAACCCCATCGGCGTCGACGAGGACGACGCCGCACGACACACCCGCTCTGTCGCGGAAGTCGACACCGCCCACGATCCGCCCCTCGGTGAGATGGATGATGTGCAGGCCGCCTTCCGGCTCGTACTCGATCGAGAACGACATCAGCGCATTGTAGATCCTCAACGTGCTCTCCTTCGCGCGGGCTTCCCCCGTCGATCGCCTTCGTTCCACCAGGCGGTGATCACGATGATCTGATCGCCGGCTTGCCGCACGATCGCGATCAGCGTGCCCTGCGCGAAATCGCGTTCGAGGCGCAACCCGATGGGCGGGAACCCCGAAAGCCGTGCCGATTCGACGGCATCGGCATCCACGATGCACGTTGTGAGCTGTTCGCGGGAGATGAAGGCGAACTCGAGGTTGCGGCGCACGTGGTGGGTGAGAATGATCTCCACGCACCGACGATCGCGTAGCTGTGTGCACGCGGAGAGCGCGCAGCCTGCCGGCATCGTGTCGCTCCGGCACGTGCGACGCACGTCGACGGCGTACACGCCGCACCGTTCTTGCCCAATCCGCGCACACCGTGCCGCACCGCCTCCTTGCCCTTCTGTTTGAGACAGCGGGTCCCGTCTGGCAGGATGCAACGCGCATGAGCAACCGCGTCCTGATCATCCGCCACGGCGACGACCCACCGGACGATCGGGTCAACACCTACCTGCACCTGCGCGGCTTCGACCCGGTCACGATCCGTCCCTGCAACGGCGATCCCGTGCCGCAGCTCGACAACACCTGGGCCGGCAGCGTCGTGCACGGCGGGCCATTCAGCGTCTTCGAGGAACGGCAGCACCCGTTCCTGCGCGAGGAGCACCGCTGGATCAGCCAATGCATCGAACGCGAGCTGCCGCTGCTCGGCATCTGCCAGGGTGCGCAGTCGATCGCGTACGTGCTCGGCGCCGAGGTCGGCCCGCCAGAGTCCGGTCTGCACGAGTTCGGGTACTACGAGCTGACGCCGACCGCAGACGGGATCGCCGAGGGCTTTCTCACCACTCCGCTGCACGCGACGCAGGCGCACTTCCACACGTTC
>CAINDT010000474.1 GCA_903847495.1 uncultured Actinomycetes bacterium | reverse complement strand
CGTGAGCCACACAGGCGGCACCAGCGGTAGGAGCCGTGAAGACGGCGGTGACAACGCCCTCAGTCACGGTGCTCCCGTACGCGCCGGTGCCGTGCGGGCGGTGGAGATCGAGGGGCACGATCACGAGCGCCTCGACAATCGTCGCGCTCGTCAGCGTTGCCGCGCCCTCATCGGTGAGCGGACCGGATGGCACGCCGAACATGGCCACCGGCACGCGTTCACCGCCGTCCGTCTCCGCGATGGCGATCCAATGCCCTGGCCACGAGAACGCCGCGGCATGGGCGACGCTGAGGATGCCGAGATTGCACGCGGCGAGGCGCTCTCCAGCCTCTGCGATGGCGCGTGTCTCGTCGAGCACGCCGACGGAGAAGCCGACGATCGACTCGATGATGGCGGCGAGACGTTCGGCGAAGGTCACGCCGGAACCATACGCGGATGCCGCCCGCGGGTCAGACCGGATGCGGGCAGGACGGGATCCGGAACTTCCCGATCGGCGCCTGCGTCATCTTCTCGAGCGTCAGCTCCATTGCCACCGGCTGGATCGCGCCCGGCGTGTCCACGTAGGGGTGATCGAAGAACGCGATGACCACCAGTGCTGCCGAGGCGATAAAAAGGGGGCCGATCACGACGACCGCGTGCCCCCACGACGGCTTCGAACGGTCGGCGTAGACGAACAGCGAGCCGATCGTGATCAGCGAGCCGATGATCAGCAGGAGCCACAGGATCGGCGGTACGCCATCACCGGCAACCACCAGCGTCTCATCGCGGGCGGCGAGCCGTTGCTCGTCGGCACCGAACCACAGACCCAGCCCCGGCCCTGCAGCGGCGACGTTCGACGACAGCAGCGAGTCCATGGTGACCAGATCCTGGTACAGCGTCGCCGGGACCTTGGTGTCTCCGGCGCGCAGAGCGGGCCACCCCACGTTGATGACGCCCTCCGCGTAGCAGACGAGCTGATCCCGCAGAGGCTCGCCGACCTTCGGATCCATATACGTGGCCGCGCGAGACATCGCCAGGACGGCCTCCGCCTCCGATGTGGCCGCCTGCTGCGCGCTGAGGTACTGGTCGAAGGTGAGCGACAGGGTGAAGGCGATCAGCAGCGACATCGCGCCGGCCGTCACGGCGTAGACGCTGGTCGGCGTCTTGTCCTCGCGCCCACCGTGGGGGCTGAACCGCGACACGGCGACGAAGACCAGCGAGCCGATGATCATCGTCCCGAGGACGATCGCGATGGCGAGGGGCAGCGTCACGCGGGGATGATAGCCCCGACGGGATAGGCGCTCCACTCGCAACGGAGCGCGTAGCGTTCGGCCCATGCGCTTCGCCTTCGCCGTGCTGCTCGCGTTCACTCTCGGCACTCCGACCGGCGTGGCAGCGGCCGCCAATGGGCCAGGCAATCAGTCGTACAGCGTCGTGGCCACGGCTGCGACGGACGGGCGTCTGAGCGGCAGCGAGACCATCTCGTTCACCAACACGTCGTCCGCTCCCCTGCGCGAAATCTGGCTGCGCCTCTGGGCGAACGCAGACGGTTGCGCGCGACCGCACATCACCGTGTCGTCCCTGACAGGCGGTGTGGTGGTGAGCGCGGCGCGCGACTGCACGGCCATCAAGGTGCGCCTGTCCGCAGCGTTGCCGCCGGAGGCCACTGCCGAGCTCGGACTGCGCTTCGCGATCCGCCTCCCCCGCGCCAACACTCGACTCGGCACGACGGACGGCGCCTCGTTCTACGGCAACGCCCTGCCGGTGCTCGCGACGACGCGCGATGGTGCGCCGCTTCTACCACCGCCGGATGCGCTCGGCGACCCGTTCGTCGCGTCCACCGCCCGGTGGACGATCGATCTCACGTGGCCGAGCCGACTCGTCGCGGCCACCGGCGGCACCGCGACGCGCCTGCCAGCACCGGCAGGACAGCGCCGCGCGATGTTCGTCTCCTCCACCGCCCGTGATCTGTCGATCGCGATCGGCCCGTGGCGCGAGTCGACCACGGTCGCAGCGGGCACGCGGATCCGACTGCTCGCGCCGAACGGGACTCCCGCGCGCGGATTGCTCACCACTGCGCGATCGTCATTCACGCGCATGACGCAGCGATACGGGTCGACGGGTCTCCACCAGTTCGACGTGATCGTCACGCCAGGGCTGGAGTCGCGGGGCATGGAGTACTCGGGTCTCGTCTTGACCGAGCCATCCAAGGAGACGCTCGTGCACGAGGTCGCCCATCAGTGGTTCTCGGAGCTCGTCGGCAGTGACGGTTACAGGGAGCCGTGGCTCGATGAGGGCCCGACGACGTACGGGCAGCTCCGCGACCTCAAGGCCCTCGGCGACTGTGACCTCAGACGCCCCTTCACCGGCTATGGCACGGCACGCCTGACCTGGACCCTCAGCCAGTTCTCAGAACACGACGACTGGTACGACGCGGTCTACGACGGCGCGGCCTGCGCACTCGCGAAGCTCGACCGCGACTGGGGAAAGGGCGCCGTCGACGGCATCCTCCGCACATGGGTCGAACGCTATCGCGGCGGCATCGCCACCACCGGCGACTTCGTGGCGCTCCTACGCGAGCGCGCGCCCGCGGGGTACGACGTCGACACCTACCTGCGCTACGCGCGCCTGACGCAGTAGCGCCCCATGTGTCTATGCCAGGTCGAGCGCGTCGGCGATCTGCGCGAGCGCCTCGAGATGCGCATCTACCGTGCCGAGGCCATTTCCCATGGTGTCGAACGAGAGGTGACTCGCGCCCGCGGCGCGCCACTCGCCCGCGAGGTGCTGGATCTCGTCGCGGGTGATCCCGGGCCGCCACTCACTGCGACCCTCCATCTGGATCGCGGCCGGATCACGACCGGCCTCCTCCGCGGAGCGCGCGATGGTCTCGAGCGCCGCGT
>CAINDT010000473.1 GCA_903847495.1 uncultured Actinomycetes bacterium | reverse complement strand
TTTCTGGCCGACGTCTACGGCTCGCCCGGCGTCAACGCGATCGAAGGCAACCTGCGTGCGCTCCGCGCCGAGCTCGACCTCGACTGCGTGATCGTGAACGCAGAGAACGCCGCCGATGGCGCGGGGCTCACCCCGAAGCTCGCCGACCGTCTGCTCGCCGCCGGCGCGGACTGCCTGACGCTCGGCAATCACCTCTGGCGCCGCAAGGAGATCGGGCCGTACCTCATCGAGGCGACGCGCGTCGTGCGTCCCGCGAACCTGCTTGATCGCCTGCCAGGACGCGGACTGACGGTGATCGAGGTGGCCGGCGTCAAGGTCGCGGTCATCAACCTGCTCGGCTCCTTCACGATGGAGCCCGCGCAGTCCATGTTCTCCGTCGTGGATCAGCTGATCGACGCCGCGCACCGCGAGACCCCGATCGTCGTCGTGGATGTGCATGCGGAGGCGACCAGCGAGAAGGTCGCCATGGGCTGGCATCTGGCTGGCCGTGCCACCGCGGTGCTCGGCACCCACACGCACGTGCAGACGTCGGACGTGCGCGTGCTCCCGGGTGGGACCGCCTACATCACCGACGCCGGAATGACCGGCCCGCACGACTCGGTGATCGGCGCGAAGAAAGACCTCTCCCTGCGCCGCTTCATCCTGCAGCAGCCGCAGCGGCTCGAGCCCGCGTCCGAGGACGTGCGCCTCGAGGGCGTGCTGATCACCTGTGGCGAGGATGGCCGCGCGACGGCCGCCGAGCTGTTCCGCCGCAGCGCCTGACCTAGTCGCCCGCGACGAGCACGCGCTGACGAGCGGGTAGTGCCTCGTCGATGGCATCGGTGGACGATGCGCGCGGGTAGCCCACGCGCGGTGCCAGCAGCGCCATCGCGAGGAAGACCATCACCCACGGCAGGTACAGGTACATCCAGTGCGTCAGCACGAGCTGGAAGCCGATCATCAGCGCGCCGGCGAAGGCCATGGCGCGCGTCGCGTCGAGGCGGCGCGGGACGAAGAAGAGCGCGACGGCGCCGAGGAGCAGCGCGGCCTTGAGCATCTGCTGCACGATCGCGAGGTTCGGGAAGCCCGGATAGTCGCCCCAGTCCCAGATCGAGAACGGGGAGGGACGATCGAGCTGCCAGCCGAACGTACGATCCCAGAAGGTGCGCAGCGCACCGGATCCGTCGAGGGCGATCAGAACCGCTGCGAGCACCGCGGTGACGAGCGCCATCCCGAGCAGCGTGCGGAGCGAGCCGGGGCCGGGGCGTACCGCGGCCCACGCGCGTTGGCCGCGCGACAGGCGCACCGATGGTTGGCCATATGGCCACTCGCCACGCGGTCGGGGAGCGGGGCGATCGAGGCGCAGCCAGAGGGGGATCAGAATCAGCGGTGCGAACTTGGCGAGCGCCGCGAGCATCAGCAGCGCGCCGCGTCCGACGGGGCGCGCGATCAGCGCGGCGCTCCAGGCGAGGTAGGCCGCGACGATCGAGTCGTTCGAATCGCTCATGAAGGTGTACGCGGACCAAGGTACGGCCAGCCAGAAGAGCGCGAGCGCGGCGGCGAGGCGACGCCCACCGAACTGCCAGCCGAAGACCGCGAGGCCGATCGCCGTGAGCAAGTCGAAGAGGCCGCTCGTGAAATGCGCAGCGGGGAGGTCGTCCCACCGGCCGCTCCAGCCGAGCGCCGCCGTACCGGGGACGTACGACAGGTACATCGCCGGGCCGTACGTGTCGCCTCGTTCGATCGCGGTCTCGCAGCGCCCGTTGGCCTGCACGTAGCCGCTGTAGGTGCCATCCGCATAGCGGGTGCCACACGGCGTCTGCGTCTTGATCGGGAAGCTCCCGTACGGCGAGCGCCCGTCGAGGATGCGGTCGGCGCCGACGACGCCCGCGTAGCCCACATCGACGACGTTCGACGAGTACGCGTTGAAGCCGACGCGACCGGCGGCGAGGATGATGATCAGCACGACCATGATCCACAGCGGCAGCCGCGTGGTGAAGGCCGGTCGCTCCATCCGTCCAAGCCCGATCATGATCATGCGGAACAGCAGGTAGATGAGCGGCGGGTACTGCAACGGGACGGCCCAGAACACGAGGCCGCGGTTGAAGCACCAGAGCGACGCCGCCAGCGAGACGATCGCGAGGACGTCGAGGGTGCGCAGCGAGCGCAGGCGACGCCAATCGAGCATGACGAGGACGAACA
>CAINDT010000472.1 GCA_903847495.1 uncultured Actinomycetes bacterium | reverse complement strand
TCGGTGAGACACGAGGTGAGGCTGTCCTGGCTGCGGCGGTGCCGGCCGCCGGCGCAGATCTGCTGCGCGGCGCGAACATCTGGGTGCGCCCGACGTCGAAGGTCGAATACCTGGCCAGCTCGCTGCCCGACGGTCTGAAGCTCGTCGACGGCAAGCTCGTGGCGTCGAAGCCGGGCACCTACAAGGTGAAGATAAAGGTCAAGCGTGCGAACGGCACGAGCATCGTGCGCACGATCAAGATCAAGGTCGGCTAGGTCGACCCGACGGGTGGCGCGGCGGGACGACCCGTCGCGCCGCGCATCGGCTTCGTGGGAGTCTTCGCGGTCCGTCAGTGGTTCACGACGGCGCGCACCTGAGCACCGCCGGTCGGCATCGACGCGTTCGTCCACTGGCCGCCGGTCGCCTCGTTGAGGACGGCGCTGCCGAGGCCGCGATCATTGTCGGTGATCTCGACGATCAGCAGCACGCGGAGCATCGGATCCAGTCGAGGTCACGCTGCGATACGGGTAGCTCTACAGCAGCCGTCGTTGCGATACGGGTACCTCTACACAGCGCCCAACCGGCTGGCCGCGCGCCATACCGTGGCCGCATGCCCACGATCTGCTCGTCTCTGTCTGCCATCCCGTCCGCACCGACGCACCGGCGCGTGCCGTCCCGTGTCGCGCTGCTCGCACTGGTGGCGGCCCTGACGATCGTCGGGCTCGTGGTCGCCTGGCGCGCACCGGACGCGGCGGCCGTCGAGATGCCCGCGGTCAACGACCGGGTGTTGGCCATTGCACCCGACGGTGCCGGTGGCGTCTACATCGGCGGTATGTTCACTCAGGTAGGAACGTCTGCGCGCAGCAAAGCCGCGCACATATTGGCGGATGGCACCGTGGATCCCGCGTGGAATCCCGGCCCAGCGAGTGGCTACGTCACAGCCCTTGCCGTGTACGGCACCACGGTGTACATGGGTGGCACGTTCCTGACGGTGGGCGGCGCGGATCGCCCGCGTCTGGCATCGGTGGATGCGACGGGAGCGGTTTCGAGCTGGGCGCCCAGTCCCAACGCGCCTGTGTACGCGCTGGCCCTGTCGGGGTCGACGCTCTACATCGGCGGAAGCTTCACCGGCCTCAATGGTCCCGGCGTCACCCGATTCAAACTCGCAGCCGTGGACGTCACCAGCGGCAACGTCACCGCATGGGACCCATGGCCGGTCGGCCCCGGGGCGCGAGTCGACGCGATCGCGGTAGCGGGCTCGACGGTGTACCTCGGAGGACAGTTCGCGACCGTGGGTGGCGTGAGCGGATTCAACAACCTCGCACGGGTCGGCACCGGTGGCACGGGCACGGCCGACCCGTCGTGGCAGCCGAGCGTCAACTACGGGACCATGAACTGCTCGGACGTGTATGGATTCGCGGTGTCGACCGACACCCTGTACTTGGGCGGCTGCTTCGGGCAGGTGGACGGCCAGACGCGGCTCAACGCGGCGGCATTCGACCTCGCGAACGGCAGCCTCCGGCCCTGGAATCCGACGCTCAATGACGAGGTCCGGACCATCCGGGTCGTCGATTCGACCGTGTATCTCGGTGGCGGTTTCGAGCAGGTGAACGGAGCGGCGCACAGCTACGCGGTGGCGATCGGCGAGGACGGCGCGATCGAAGCATGGGATCCGGGCGTGACGGATTACGTCTTCAGCATGGCGAGCATCGGATCCACCATCTTCGTCGGGGGTGACGCGGGTCTTGCCGCGGTTGCAGGGGTCGCGCCCGCGCCCACGCCGGATCCGACGCCGACGCCGACGCCCACGCCGACCTCGACTCCCACGGCCACGATCGGCCCGGCGGTCGTCGAACCGGCGCCGTTCTCGCCGGCACCGGGCATCACCGTCGGCGAGACGCGCGGCGAGGCGGTCCTCGCTGCCGCGGTGCCGGCTGCGGGTGCGGACCTGCTGCGCGGCGCGAACATCTGGGTGCGGCCGACCTCGAAGGTCGAGTACCTGGCCAGCTCGCTGCCCGACGGTCTGAAGCTCGTCGACGGCAAGCTCGTGGCGTCGAAGCCGGGCACCTACAAGGTGAAGATGAAGGTCAAGCGTGCGAACGGCACGAGCGTCGTGCGCGCGATCAAGATCAAGGTCGGGTAGACGGTCCGACCAGCAGCGCGGCGGAACAGCCCGTCGTGCTGCGGGTGTTGTCGAGTGGTCGCCGTGCTCAGACCGGCACGACGGCGCGCACCTGCGCACCACCGGTCGGCACCGACGCGATCGTCCATTGGCTGTGCGTCGCCTCGTTGAGGACGGCGCTGCCGAGGCCGGGCTTGCCGTCGCCGAGGCCGCTGCCGTTGTCGGTGATCTCGACGATCACGCAGTCGGA
>CAINDT010000471.1 GCA_903847495.1 uncultured Actinomycetes bacterium | reverse complement strand
GCGGCGTCGGCGGCATGCTCGAGATTGGCGTCGGCGCGTACGATCTGCGGACCGTTGCCACCCAGCTCGAGCACGCGATTCTTGAGCCCCGCAGCGGCAGCGACCTTCTCGCCCGTCGTGACGGAGCCGGTGAAGACGACCGAACCAACCTTGTCGTGCGAGACCAGCTCCGCGCCGAGATCGCCGTAGCCATGCACGAGGTTGATCGTGCCGGCGGGGAACCCGGCCTCATGCAGGACGTCGACGAACATGTTGGCGCAGATCGGTGCGACCTCAGAGGCCTTCCAGACCAGCGTGCAGCCAAGCGCGAGGCCATAGACGATCGGGATGCCAGCGATGTCGACGGGGAAGTTCCACGGCGAGACCGCAGCCACGACGCCGATCGGCTCCTGCACCACCATGATGCGCTTGCTGCCGTTGAGCTCCTGCGTCGAGGGCAGCACCTGGCCGCGGTAACGGATGACGTCCTCCGACGCACGGCGGAAGTGGTCGACGGTGAACTCCACCATCTCCTCCTCGGCCTCGCGGATCGTCTTGCCCGTCTCGCGGGTGATCATCTCGGCGATCGCCGGCGCACGCTCGAGGCAGACCTCAAGGGCGTTGCGGCAGATCTCGACGCGCTTCATCAGCGGCGTCTTGCGCCACGCCGGGAACGCGTCGGCGGCGGCCTGAATCGCAGCCTCGAGCTGATCGCTCGTGGCGGCGTTGACGGTGCCGACGAGACTGTCGTCGTACGGGTTGCGGACGTCGAACTCCGCGCCCTTGCCGTCCTGCCATGCACCGTTGATGAATGCGCCCGGATACGTCGCCATGTCCATCCCCTCCCCGGAGATCGTGATGGGGAGAGCCTAGTGGAGAACCTTCACTCGGCAAAGGAATCTCGCGAATCCGCGCGCGTCGCCGCACAAACCAAAACGGGCCCCCGGAGCCGGCCGAAGCCGACCCCGAGGGCCCGTCAAGGAGAGCTGGACTAGTCGCCCGAGGGAGCGGACTGCCCCATGAGCTCGTACACGTGCGGAGTCGGCTCCTCCTCGCTCTTGTCCTGCAGCGAGAACTTCTTGCCGGCCTGCGCCTGGCCGATGATGAACCCGACGACCGAGACGATCAGCAGGCCGATGAAGATCGCGATCGCGAGACCGCGATACCCGGTGACGTCGTCACCCTTGATCAGGTAGCCCGTGTACTGCATGTACAGGACACCGAAGACCGTGCCGACGATGTTCACCGACAGGCAGAGCCAGGCGGCGAAGATCCAGAACCCGCCCAGCTTGAGCGGACGCGGCCAATTCGGCCGGTCGCGGCGCAAGAGCAGGAAGCCCGACAGGGCCAGGATGTGCGCAAGCACGTACCCGATGTTGCCGGCGAGCAGCGTGAACAGCAGCGACGGCATCATGAACAGCAGGCACAGGTTGAGCAGCATGTCGAAGGCCATCGCGCGGCCCGGGACGCTGTCCTTGTTGAGCTTCGCGAGCCACTTGATCGTGAGCCCCTCAGCCGCCATGCCGTAAAGGGCACGCGAGCCGTCCATCGTCGCCGTGTTCATCGAGAGCAGGAGCCCTGCGCAGAGGAACACGGTGAAGACCGCACCAAGCGCCGTGCCGACGGTATCGTCGAGCGCGGTCGTGAGGTACGCGATGTACGTCAGGTCGCCCGCAATCACGTCCATGCCGACGACGGCGACAACCGTCAGCGGCAGCAGCAGGCAGAGCACGACGCCCATGATCGACGTCGAGAGGACGGCGTTGCGAGTGTCGTGATGCGTGTTGTGGTACTCGGGAGCGAACGTCGCCGGCGCCTCGGGGAAGTACGAGGACCAGGCGATGACCCAGAACCACACGATGCCGAGGATGATCGCCTGCGTCATGCCGGGCGTGCCACCGTAGAACTCGACGTTGCCGTTGATCGTGTCGGTATTCCACACGAAGTCGATGTTGCTGAGCTGGCCCTTGAGGATCGGAATGATCGCCAGGCAGGCCACCGGAATGATCATCATCGCGCCCGTGGCGTACGAGAACCACACGGCGGGACGCATGCCGAAGTAGTTGAACACGAAGCACGCGAGGATGCAGACCGCGCCGATCAGACGCGGATACGTGATGTCCATGAACAGGAACGGCGTGGACCACTCAAGCGAGCTCGGGCTGAAGCGCGAGAGCAGGAGCGTGCCGATGATGCCGCCGTAGATGGCGAGCACGGACGACCACGCGAACCAGTAGCCGAACGTCGCGATCGGACCGGCGAGCGAGAAGTGCTGGCGCCAACCCTCCTTGGCGAACATCGACAGACCACCGGACTTGTCCGGGAACAT
>CAINDT010000470.1 GCA_903847495.1 uncultured Actinomycetes bacterium | reverse complement strand
TGGCAACGGCGTCGAGAAGCGGTACATCTACCTCGAGCCCGGTCAGGTCTCGATCCATGATGATCGCTGGCTGACCCGCCCGTGGGGCGTGCTCGGTGGCCTCCCCGGTGGCCGTTCCGAGAAGATCCTCAAGCGCGCCGATGGCACCGAAGAGCGGCTGCCGTCGAAGTGCGACGAGGTGCAGGTTGAGCCCGGCGACATGCTGGTCTACCGCACCGCCGGTGGCGGCGGCTGGAAGGATCGTCTCGACCGCCCGGTCGAGGCCGTCCAGAAGGACGTCTCCTACGGCCTCGTCTCCGCGGCGTACGCCAAGGAGGGCTACGGCGTCATCATCGCCGCCGACGGCTCTGTCGATGAGGCGGCCACGGAGGCCGAGCGGGCCAAGCAGCGTGAAGAGCGCGGCGAGCCGCAGGCCTTCGATTACGGCCCGCCGCTCGAAGAGGTCCTGGCGAACTGCCTGGCCGAGACCGGTCTTGAGCCCCCGACCCCCGCAGTGCCGCTGCGCTGGTCGCCGCTCGAGTCGGGTGAGGACGCGCAGAAGCGCGTTCGCGAGGCCGACGGCATGTCGCCGGAGATGGTCAAGACCTGGTGAGTACGCACGGACAGGACACCGACTCGTTCTACGCAGAGCGGGGATTTGGAAAGGCCGCCGGCTTTGGCCGGCGGCCCGTCCTGGTCATCGTCGACCTGCAGAAGGGCTTCACGGATCCGGCGTCGCCGCTCGGCGGTGACTACTCGGAGCTCGTGGCCGAGAACAAGCGGCTCGTCGATGCGTGTCACGACAAGGGCGTGCCGGTCGTCTTCACCACGGTCTACTACGACAAGTCCCCGGCGCAGGCCGCGGCGGTCTTCCAGGCCAAGGTGCCGTCCCTGTTGGTCCTCGAAGAGGGCTCGGAGTGGGCGGAGATCGATGAGCGGCTCGGCATGGACGAGCGCGATGTGCTCGTCGTGAAGCAGTTTGCGTCCGCCTTCTGGGGGACGAACCTGGGCGCCCTGATGGCGTCGTGGCAGGCCGACACGTGCATCGTGACCGGCGTGACGACCTCCGGCTGCGTCCGCGCAACGGTGGTCGACTCGCTGCAGCACGGCTACCGCACGATCGTGCCGAAGGAGTGCTCGGGCGACCGCGCACCCGGTCCGCACGAGGCCAACCTGTTCGACATGAACCAGAAGTACGCGGACGTTCTCCCGAACGACGACGTCGTGGCGTACCTGGAATCGCTGCCGGCACAGTCGCCGGCAATCTGATCGACACGCATCAGGTTCGGTTTGGGGTCTGACCCCAAACCGAACTTGAGACGTCGATTTCTCTAGATGCCCGCGTCGCGCAGGATCGACTGCGCGCGATGCACGACCGGATAGTCCACGAAGGTGCCGTCGTCGAGCTTGAAGGCGGAGATGCCCTTCGCCTCGTTCTCTGCGAAG
The DNA here is from genome assembly GCA_903847495.1 of uncultured Actinomycetes bacterium. Classification (GTDB taxonomy): domain Bacteria; phylum Actinomycetota; class Thermoleophilia; order Gaiellales; family F1-60-MAGs149; genus F1-60-MAGs149. Next base: position 132 of record CAINDT010000470.1, on the reverse strand, counting down.
GCGGCGACCACCGTCTGCGCCCACGCGATCTCGTCGGCGCTCGGTGCGAACACCTCGGCGACGACCGGGAGCTGCTGCGGATGCAGGACCATCTTGCCCTGATAGCCGAGGCGCTTGGCCCACTGTGCGGAC
>CAINDT010000469.1 GCA_903847495.1 uncultured Actinomycetes bacterium | reverse complement strand
CTCGCGGCAACGCTCGCGGCGGGCTCGGGGCTCTGGCTCGCAGCGTTCGCAGACATGGCGGTGATCACCGTCGGCACGGCAGCGCTCGACCGGCTCCTCCGCGCGCACGCTGTCCAGCGGCTCTCGGCCCGCCGGCAATGGCTGCTGATCGCCGTCGTCGTGGCCGCCATCGGTGCGACCGCCGGCGCGGTGTGGGGCACGATGATCGGCGGCGAGACCGCGTCGCTGACGGTGCTGGGGCTGGTCTGCGCCCTCAGCATGGGACTGTTCCTGCCGGGCATCCGCGTCTGGGCATCCGCCGTCCGCCGGCTGCGAGCAGACGTCGTGCTCGCCGATCTGGCGGTCGGGGCCTCAGCGGCCCGCCAGCGTCTCCGCGACCTCGAATCGTCGACCGCGGCAGCCGAGGCGCTGCACGCCACCGTGCAGAGCCAGCTGCTGGGCGTTGCCGGCGCGCTCGGCTCGAATGCCCCCGACGACCTGCGCGCGCTCGCCCTCGGCAAGCTCGATGATGTCGTGCACGTCGCACTGCCCGCCATCGCGACGCAGCTCGAGACGATCCTGCCCGACGAGGAGGCCACGCTGCTGGACGCACCCGCATTGTCATCGCTGTGGCCGGAGGTCGCCATCACGATGCAGGTGCCGAGCAATCTGCCGCAACCGGCGCTCAAACTGATCAATTCGGTGGTCGTCGAGGCCGTGGGCAACGCCGTGCAGCACGGGCATGCGGATGCGGTCGACGTGCAGGCCACGCTGTGGCCCGGCGCATTGGAGATCACCGTCGAGGACGACGGCATCGGCGTTGCTACGAGCGCGACGGACGGGCTCGGGCTGTCCGCGATCCGCTCGATCGCCAGCGAGTTCTCTCTACGCCCCGGGCCTGCTGGCGGCACGCGTCTGGACCTGCGCCTGCCGTACCTCGCCTGACGCTACCGCCGCTGTTACGAATGCGACGCGACGGGCAGCTCGCCCTGGCGCGGCAGCTCGAGGCGCTCCCACACGTCGTCGAGACCGGCGATCAGTGCCTGGACGTCGGTATCGGTGTGGAGCGGGCTCGTGGTGATGCGGAACCGTTCGGTACCGCGCTCGACCGTCGGGTAGTCGATCGGCTGCACGTACACGCCATGGTGATCGAGCAGGAGCTTGGCCGCCTCGCGGCAGCGCACCGGGTCGCCCAGGATCACGGGGATCAGGTGGCTATCGGTGTCGAGCGTAGGGATACCGGCGGCGTCGATCAGTCCGTGCACTTCCGCGACGCGGGTGTGCAGCGCGATGCGCTCGACGTCGCTCGTGCGGAGATGACGGATGCTGGCGTGCGCCGCGGCCACCACGACCGGCGCGAGCGACGTGGTGAAGATGAAGCCCGTGCCGTACGAGCGGATCAGGTCGATCAGGCGCGCCGAGCCGGTGACGTAGCCGCCCATCGCGCCGACGGCTTTGCCGAGCGTGCCCTGGACGATGTCGATCTCGCCCTCAAGGCCCTCGCGTGCCACGACGCCGGCACCTTCGGGGCCGTACATGCCGACGGCGTGCACCTCGTCTACGAAGGTCAGCGCGTTGTAGCGCTTGGCGACGTCGGCGAGCTCGGCGATCGGAGCGATGTCGCCGTCCATGGAGTACACCGACTCGAACGCCACGACCCGAGCACGCGACGGATCCTCGTCCCGCAGCAGCTGCTCGAGGTGCGCGGCGTCGTTGTGGCGGAAGATCCGCACGGTCGCGCCGCTGCGGCGCATGCCCTCGATCATCGAGTTGTGATTCTTCGCGTCCGAGTAGATGACGCACTCGGGCAGCACGGCGCCGAGCACGGCGAAGGCGGTGAAGTTGGCGACCCAGCCGGACGAGAAGAGCAGTCCGGCCTCCTTGCGATGCCAGTCGGCGAGCTCGCGCTCGAGCGCGACGTGCATGGCGGTGGTGCCGGAGATGTTGCGCGTGCCGCCGCTCCCCGCGCCGTAGGCGGCGGCCTCGGTGACCGCCGCGACGACCGCCGGATTGGCCGCCATGCCGAGGTAGTCGTTCGAGCACCACACGGCGACTGAGCGTGTGGTGCCGTCGGCCGCATGCAACGTCGCCCGGGCGGTGCCGGGGATGCGCTCGATCTCCGCGAAGGAGCGGTAACGCCCCTCCGTCTTCAGACGCTCGATCGCGTCATCGACGATGCCGGAGTAGTCCACGCCCGGCACCCTATCGAACCTCGCTGGGCGGCCCGGCTAGCCCGCG
>CAINDT010000468.1 GCA_903847495.1 uncultured Actinomycetes bacterium | reverse complement strand
CGTCGCGCCGACGAGCGGGATCACGTCGAGCACGCCCACGAGCAGGGCCAGCGCCAGCGCGAAGGGGACGCCCAAGAACCAGGCCGTAACGCCCGTGACCGTGCCGGCGATCGTGGCGATGAACAGGACGCCGGCGGTCCAACGGGCGATCGTGCCGTTGACCTGGTCGAAGACCACGAGCGAGCGATCCGCGGCACCCGGACGCAGCAGCTCGGTCGTGGCACGCAGAAAGCGCGGGATCTCGAGGAGGAGGAAGAGCGTCATGAAGAGCACCGTCAGCGCCTTGCCGAGCCCCGTCACGACGGCGGTCGCGACACCGAGCAGATTGCCCGCCTGCGCCGGCAGGCGCCCGGAGTACTGCTGCGCGGCCTCCTCGAAGCGCTGCACCAGGTTGTAGCGATCGTCGAAGCGCTTGAAGACGCCCCAGTTGCGGAGCTCATCGATCAACTGCGGCGCCCGTGTCGCAAAGCCGCGCATCTCCTCGTAGAGCGGCGTCAGCAGCGCCGCGAGGAACAGCAGGAGCAGCACGAGCACCCCGAGCACGACGAGAACGGAGGCGACGCCACGACGATTGCCGATGCGTCGCTCGAGCACCGTCACGATCGGGTTCAGCGCCAGCGCGAGGAAAGCCGCGATCAGCACGAGCTGGAGAATCGCGCGGACCTCCCAAAGCAGGAGGATCAGCACGAGAAACGCCGTGGCCGTGAGCAGCACGCGGATCATCGTGCGCGTCGAGATGGTGACCTCGACGCGACGAACGGGATCGGGCGACTCCTGCACGGCACGAGTGTACCGCGCCACGGGGTAGGCTCCAGCGCGATGGAGCGGCGATCCCTGATGGTGGTGACCGGCGGCTCCTCGGGGATCGGCCTCGCACTGGCGCGCCGCCTGCGCCGACCTGACGCCGACCTGCTGCTGGTGGCGCGCGGCGCCGAGCGACTCGGCGAGGCAGGACGCGCGCTGGGTTGCGAGACCCTGGTCGCCGATCTGGCCAGCGACGACGGCATCGTCGCCCTGCAGGACCGGCTGGCGACGGCCACGCACATCCCGGTGCTGGTCAACAACGCCGGCGGCCCCTTCCGCACCCCGCTGCTCGAGCACGATGTCGATGAGGCGCGCGCCGCGATCGATCTGCTCTACCTCGCGATGGTGCGCGTCACCGCGGTCGCCTGGCCGGGCCTCGTCAACGCCGGCGGCTCGATCGTCAACGTCGTCAGCGTGGCCGGTACCGTCTCGACCGGCTCGGCACCCCACTATGCCGCGGCCAAGCATGCGGCGATCGCCTGGTCCCGCGGCCTGCACGTCGAGGCCGCAAGCGAGGGCGTCCATGTCCTGACCGCGAACCCGGGGCCTGTGGCGACGGCCGCGTTCCCCCATGAGCGTCTGCGACGTCACCGCTGGCTGCGGCACGGCGTGATCGACGACGAGCGCTGCGCCGAGACGATCGTCAAGGCGCTGAAGCGCCGACGCGCGGAGTCGTTCCAGCCGGAGTGGTGGCGCGTGGCGACCGTGGCCCAGGCGGTGGCCCCGGGCACCATGACCCGCCTTGCGCGGCGCAGCCGCCAGCGTTTCGGCTAGAGGGCGGGGAGGAAGCCGATGCGCTCGCGCACGGCCTCGACCTGCGGCACCGCGATGGCGAGCGCGCGCTCGGCGCCACGGGCCAGCAAGCGCTCGACCTCGCCGGGATCGGCCGACAATTCGGCATGGCGGGCCTGCAGCGGCGCCAGCAGCTCGATCACGCTTGCCGCGACATCCTTCTTGAAGTCGCCGTACCCCTTGCCCTGATAGCGCGCCTCGAGGTCGGCGATCGACACGCCCTCGACCGCGGACTGGAGCGACAGGAGACCGGACACGCCGGGCTTCGCCTCGAGGTCGTGCCGGATCTCGCCATCCGAGTCGGTGACGGCCGACATGATCTTCTTCTGAAGGCGCTTCGGATCCTCGAGCAGCGTCAGCGTGCCCTGCTCGGTGCCGCCGGTCGTCGACATCTTCTTGGTCGGCTCCTGCAGATCGACGATGCGCGCGCCGACGGGCGGGATCGACGCCTCGGGCACCACGAACGTCTCGCCATAGCGGCCGTTGAAGCGGATCGCGATGTCGCGCATCAGCTCGAGGTGCTGCCGCTGATCCTCGCCGACCGGAACGCGACCCGCGTTGTAGAGCAGGACATCGGCCGCCTGGAGGACCGGGTAGTCGAACAGGCCGACCGACACCGACTCCTGCCCGCCCGACTTGTCCTTGAACTGCGTCATACGCCGCAGCTCGCCCATCGTGGCGGTGCAGTTGAGATACCACGCGAGTTCCATGTGCTGCGGCACGTGGCCCTGGACGAACAGGATCGACTTCTCGGGATCGATGCCCGCGGCGAACAGCAGCGTGGCGAGCGACAGCGTGGCCTGGCGAAGCTGTGCCGGATCCACAGGCACGGTGATCGAGTGGAGGTCGACGATGCAGTAGATGCACTCGTGCTCGTCCTGGCCGTCAACCCAGTGGCGGATCGCCCCGAGGTAGTTGCCAATGTGCTTGTCGCCCGTGGGCTGAATGCCGGAGAAGACGCGCGCCATCGCTGTACCGTACCCGCCCGCAGCGGCGACGGGCGCAGCCGTCTGGTACGGTCGCGGCGTGCCGGAACAGGGACGCGACCCGCTCGATCGCATGCGCGATCGCCTTGAGGACCTCTCGGCGAACGACCAGCGCGTCGCCGACGCCGTGCTGCGCGACCCGACCGGCGTCGCGTTCATGTCCGCCGATGCGCTCGCTGCCACCGCCGGCGTCTCCAAGGCCGCGGTCGTGCGCTTCGGCGCACGTCTCGGCTACGGGGGCTTCACGGGTCTCCAGTCGGCGCTGCAGGAGGGCATCCGCGACCGCCTGGACGAGACGCCGACCACCGGCGCCGGCGGCAGTGGCGGCACGCTCGTGGAACGCTGGCTCGACGCGGTCGAGCGCGACCTGCGCACGGTCGCAACCAGCACGCCGCCGGAGACGCTCGACCGAGCCGCCGCGCTGCTCGAGTCGGGCGAGGGGTGGATCCACGTCTTCGGTCAGCGCGCGAGTGCCGCCGTCGCCGAGTACGCGTACTTCCTGATCAACCCGATGCTGCCGAACGTCGTCCGGGTCGAGGCAGGGGAATCCGCGCTGGCCGACCGTCTGATCGGCATCGGACCCGAGGATCGCCTGCTCGCCTTCACCTTCCGCCGTTACGCGAAGGTGACGACGGACGTCGCCGCGTTCTTCCAGGAGGCCGGCGCACCCGTCGTGCTCGTGACGGACTCGCCTGCCGCGCCCGCGGCCAAGCACGCCACCGAGGTGCTCGTCTGCGCCGACGACACACCCGGGCGCTTCCCGACCGCCGTCACGGGCATCTTCCTCGTCGAGCTGATGGCCGCCACGCTTCTCGAGCGCAATCCCGACGGGATCGGACGCCGTCTCGATGACGCCGAGCGCGCGTGGGGGCGCTTCGGCACCTACGGCGCCGAGCCTGCAGCTGACGCCGATACGGCCTGAGCCCGGCGCGACCCTCACCCGGCTCTCAGCGGGTTCTCACCTTCGCACCCCATGCTCAGGACATGTCCAGAGCAGCACGCAACCGCAAGGCCCTGCGCAGCGGCGCGATCGGCTTCGTCGCCGGACTGGCCACGCTGGGCGTCGTCGCCCACGGATCGCCCGCGCAGCATCTGATCCGCGAGACGACGAGCTCCGTCCGCGCGCTCGCGGGCGCTGACGCGCACCCACGCGAGCCGCGCGCCAGCCAGCGAGACCGACAGGTTGCGCCCCAGGCGGAGGAGCAATGGGTGCTGCCGGCGCAACCCGAGGAGCAGTGGGCGCAGCCCCAGCAGCAGCCGTACGTTCAACCCGCCCCGTCGCAGCAGCCGCAGAGCCAGGCCAGCTAGTCCGGCGCGCGCCCAATGAGAGCCGTCTCATCCCGGGGTGTCACCATGTGGCCATGCGCATCCTGGTCGTAGAGGACGAGCCGCTGATCGCCTCCTTCATCGAGAAGGGCCTGGCAGCGGAGGGCCACGCCATCGAGGTGGCCGGCGACGGCCCAGCCGCGGTTGGCACGTTCCTGCACGCGCCCGCCGATCTCGTGATCCTCGACGTGATGCTGCCCGGCTTCGACGGCTTCGAGGTGCTCACGCAACTGCGCCGGGTCGATCCGCTGGTGCCGGTGATCATGCTCACCGCACGCGGCGACATCGAGGACCGGGTCAAGGGACTCGACCTCGGCGCCACCGACTACGTCGTCAAGCCGTTCGCCTTCGCCGAACTCGCGGCGCGGGTGCGCTCCCACCTGCGGACCGTCGATCGGGCCTCGGCCGCCTCGCGCAGCGATGAGGTCGTCGTCGGTGATCTGCTCCTCGACCTGCGTCGCCGCGAGGTGCTCCAGGACGGCGTCGGCGTGCAGCTCTCCGCGCGGGAGTTCGCGCTGCTGGAGTACCTGATGCGCCACCCCGGCCAGGTGCTCTCCCGCCAGCAGATCCTGGATGGCGT
>CAINDT010000467.1 GCA_903847495.1 uncultured Actinomycetes bacterium | reverse complement strand
GGCCGCCGCGACTCCGGTCGCGGCGGCCCTTTCGTGTTAGCGGGCTGGCCGCGCGCTATGGGCGCCCGCGCAACGCCGACTGCGGCGTGATCTGCACGTGCAGGACGACGGTCGGATCCGTCGGCGCGAACACCTTGACGTCGTCGCCGGTAACTGTGCCCCTGACGGCACCGAAGGTCCGGGTGAACGGCGTCGCCATCGACTCCGGGTTGCTGGCCTGCGAGACGCAGAACGGGATGCAGTTTGCGTCGACGTACCGCCAGCGATGGTCGTACGCGACCGACGTCGGTGCGGCGTCTGCGGTGTCGTTCGCGACCGTCAACTTGATGTTCGTAGCGGGCGCGTCGTTGTGGAACGTCACGTACCCGTCACCGGCGCGCAGCGTGCAGTCGACCGCGGACGACGACGTCATCTGCGATCCGCAGGGCGGCACCGCGCCGTCATCCACGAAGAGCTCGGCGCGGGGGTAGCCGCCGGGCTTGAGGGTGCCGGTTGTCTGCATGCCGAGCATCTTGCCGTTCCGTAGCTGCATGGCCTTGAAGACGACGTTGGTGCCCTGGGGCTCTGCCTTCTTGAGCACGACGATGATCTGCTCGGTAGCGCCGTCACGGGTCATGACGAAGGCGGCGTTCGGCGGCGTGGTGTCGAAGCCGTTGGCGTGCCAGCCGGCGACGAGGTCGGATGCGGTGGCGTTGCCAGCGCGGCGTGCCGGGCGGTCGGTGAACCAGGCGACCTTGGCCTTCGAGGGCAGGCGTACCGTGTAGCCCCCCGTCTGCAACTTCGCGACCTGCACGTTGGATGCAGTGACGGAGTAGAGGATCGACGACTTGGCCTGCGCGACACCCGCGAGGGCGAGAAACGCGAAGAGCGCCGCGGTGAGGGGTACGAGTTTCCTGACCATGGTGTCAGGCTACCAGCGGCGTGCAGTGCGAGTCGTGGTCCTCCACACGTGTGCGAAGACACGCCCGAAAACGACGAAAGGCCGCCCTGCCCGGAGGCAGAACGGCCCGTCAATCGTGCGTCAGTGCGGACTAGATCCCGAGGATCTGAGCCTTCTTCGCCGAGAACTCCTCCTCGGTCAGGATGCCCTGATCGCGGAGCTTCGCCAGCGACTCGAGCTGTGCCGCGAGGTCGTCCTGCGGCGCGGCGGCGGGAGCGGCAGGGGCGGCCTGCTCAGCAGCGGCCTCCTGCTGCGCGGCGGCCTGGTTGGCGTACTTCTGCTGCTGCTTGTTCGAGACCGCGTTGGCGGTGCCGACCACGACAGCGGTGCGCGCTGCCATGCCGACAAGGCCGGGGCCACGTCGTCCAAGGGGCATAACGATTCCTCCTACGCGTTCTCCGCCGCGGCCATAGCGGCCTCGACGATCGATTCGGGGATGTACTCACGAGCCACGACGAAACCGCCGGAGCCCTCGACGGCGCCGGCGAGCTTCTTCGCCCACGTGTGCTCGAACACGAGCACCGCGGCCGACGAGCCGGGCGCGACCTCCTCGGCGAGGAGCTCGATGTCCTCGGTGTTGAGGAGATCGATCGGGTCGTCATGGAAGCCGCTGAACTCGGGCGCGTGCATCGCGGCGTCCTCGATCTCGAACCAGGCGACATCGCCGTTCTCCGCCTTGATGATGAACGCGAGATCCAGCACGTGAATGGTCTCGCTCTCGATCAGCTCGCGCAGCGCGGGAGCGACCTGTCCGTTGAACTGGCTTCCCGGAAACGAGAAGACCGCGATTTCCACAGGTCCCAAAGTGGTTCCTCCGTCGGTGGTGTGCCCTGAGTGTAGTCGTGCGCCGCAGCCTCGCGCAGTGGGGTACCCGCCTCGCTACATCTGCATCGCGGCTCACACCCGTACACCTCGCTCGTGTCAGAGCAGGCTCGCGTGCGAGTACGCTTCCCGCCATGAGCGACCACCTTGAGATCGCCTGGAACGACCACGTCGTCGCCTTCGAGTCAATCGCTGTGACGATCGCGAGACTCGTGGGCGAGGGCATGCCCGCGAAGGACGCATTCGTCAAGGCGTGGATCGATCTCGGTGTGCCCGAGGAGTACCGCGACAAGTACTGGCGTGTGGCCGTGCCGATCATCGCCGAGTACGGCTTCTCGATCGAGCAGGCGCCTGACTTGTCGGGTCTCGACCTGTCCGAGATCGATCTCGAGGAGGGCGATCTGCGCGGCTTCAACTTCGCCGGCACAAACCTCACCGGCGCGTTTCTCGCCAAGACGCAGCTCGACGGCGCGAACTTGCTGGGAGCCGACCTCAGCGATGCGGATCTGGCCGGCGCGAGCCTGACGGGCGCGACGATGCCCGACGGGTCCGTGCACGACTAGCGGGGCGGGGCTTCGAGGCCGATCACGAGGCGCCGTCCGAGCGCGTCCGCCACCCGCTCGAGCGTCGAGATGCTCGGCCGGTGCCCGCCGCTCTCGAGACGCGAGATCGC
>CAINDT010000466.1 GCA_903847495.1 uncultured Actinomycetes bacterium | reverse complement strand
CGGCGCGCCACTCGCCCGCGAGGTGCTGGATCTCGTCGCGGGTGATCCCGGGCCGCCACTCACTGCGACCCTCCATCTGGATCGCGGCCGGATCACGACCGGCCTCCTCCGCGGAGCGCGCGATGGTCTCGAGCGCCGCGTCGAGCATAGGTCCGGGCTTCACCGACGACGGGAACCAGCCGTCGGCGAGGCGCCCCATGCGGCGGTAGGCCGGCGGCGAGTACCCGCCGAACCAGACCGGGATGGGCCGCTGGATTGGCATCGGCGCGATGCCCGCACCCGTGATCCGATCGAAATCGCCCTCGAACGTGACGGATCGCTCGGTCCACAGGCGACGCAGCAGCGGCACCTGCTCGTCAAGGCGCTTGCCGCGCTGGCGGAACTCCTGGCCGAGCGCCTCGTACTCGACCTCGTTCCAGCCGACCGCGACACCGAGGCGGAAGCGCCCCTCGGTGAGCAGATCGATCTCCGCGGCCTGCTTGGCAACGAGCGCGGTCTGGCGCTGCGGCAGGATGATGATCGACGTGACGAGCTCCATGCGCGTCACCGCGGCGAGATAGCCAAACAAGACGAATGGCTCGTGGAAGGCCGAGTCGATGTCGTACCACCCATCCCACCCCGTGTGTACGTCGGGGTCAGCGCCGACGACATGGTCGTAGGCGAGCAGATGGAGGAAGCCGAGCTTCTCGGCGGTCACCGCGTAGCGCCGCACGTCCTCGACGCGCGGGCCGATCTCGGTCTGGGGGAAGACAACGCCGACCTTCATCGACAGCGAGTCTACCCTCACCTGCCTTAGTACTCAAATAGCGACACGGTCGGCAGGGCATAGTCCACTCATGCACACTCGGCGACCTCTCGAGCGATGTGCCACTATGGGTTTCAGCACATCGAAGCCCCGGCGTGCAGACGATTGACAGAGTCGAAAGGGTCGATTGATGCGCCGGATCGCCACGTACGGAGTGTTCGCGCTCTCCCTGATGATCGCTGTTGGAGCCGCCGCTCCCCTCGCCAGCGCAGCCGCGCTGAACACCGGTTGGACGGCGCCGTACTCGGGCACGCCCCAGTACCTGGGCCAGGCGCCGACGGAGGCGAAGCAGGCGCGTCAGGTCAATGCGCCTCTGGGTGCAGCACGCGCTGACCAGCTCGCCGCGAAGCTCGGATTCGACAAGGCCAAGACGCTCTCGCCCAAGCAGTACGCCGAGTTCATCAGCGGTCAGGGCCGCGGTGGCGGAAACGCGGCCGGACGGACGGCCGCGGCGCTCACCGACTCGTGCGTGCGCTACCTCACGAACTCGTCGGCAGCCCCGATGACGCGCGTGATCAACGGCGTCCCCACGCAACTCGTCCTCGGCAGCTACGGCCTGATCGTGAACGTCGACGGGATGCTCGAGAGCCCGGCGAACACGACGTCGCCGTGCCGCCAGATCAATTGGGTGCTCGCACCGAAGGTGGTCTGCCGATTCCCCGAGATCGTCGTGCCTGACGGCATCCCCTGCGGATACATGGGAACGTGGATGCGCCGCAACGGCGCGCTGGACACGCTCAAGGAACTCTACACGTCTGCATACACGCGCGAGGCCGCCTACGGCTCCCAGTCGCAGGGCGCGTCCGGCATCGCACAGCTCGTCGTCAACGAGAAGCGCAACGGACAGACGAGCACGGTCGGCATGTCGATGGTGCCATCCATCTGGATCGCGAACTTCCTGCTCATCTACATGCTCAGCCCACAGGAAGCCGCCAAGATGCCGGCGTACTGGACAGCGATCCCCACGCCTGTCGCCACTGCGATCTCGTCCTCGCTGACCGGCCAGGTGCCGTTCGCCGACTACGCGCAGTACCTCACGAACTGAGCGCAATGGGCGGTGTCCGCAGAGCGTGCAGATACGCGAACAGGAGGCACAACCCCGGAGTACTCGCCTGACCGGCTGTAGGCGTGGTTGGCCGTGTCCACCGCACCGACGTGGCTCGACCCGACGCGGCCTGCACCCCTAGAACCTTCAGACCCCTCCCCGGTTCTTGAAACGACTCCGAGGGCCTGACTACGCAAACCCTTCACGCCTTGTGCTGACGCCACGTCAGGTCGCCGAGCAGCCCGTGTTCGTCAACGTACCGTTGGGGCAGATGGTGTTGAACCACTGCGCGTTGGCCGTGTTCGTGTTGTTGAGGTACGCGCCGGTGAGGTTCGCGCCGTTGAAGAACGCGGACGTGAAGTTCGTGCTGTTGAGCGCCGCGCCAGAGAGGTTCGTGTTGTAGAGGGTCGCGTAGGTGAGG
>CAINDT010000465.1 GCA_903847495.1 uncultured Actinomycetes bacterium | reverse complement strand
GTCGCCGGTCAGCTTCGCCGCCGCGCCGGTGCCGCCGCGGAAGACGTACGTCGAGCCGGAGGGCGTGCCGGTGACGGCCAGGCACAGCAGCGCGCCGCCCGTGCCGCGCAGCAGCATCGTCGACTGGCCGATCACGGTCTGCGTTCGGGTGGCGCCGAAGAAGCCGAGCGACGCGGCGCGTACGACGTATTCACCCTTCGGGAACAGCGTCAGGGCGGCCGGCCGCGCGCTGCCGTTGCCCTTGGCGGGTGTCCGGAGGGAGTACGTGCCGCGACCGGTCGTGCCGGTGTACGCGCCGGACGCGTCGACGCTACCGAGCGCCACCATCGTGGCGCCGCCGAGCGTGAAGCGCGCCTTCGCGCGGTACCCCTTGGCCGAGGCACGCGAAGAGCGCGCGGCACTCGAGGTATAGATGGTGGCAACGACCTGGTCGACGCCGTACGAGCCCGCGGCGATCTGCTGGCTGTAGTACGCGCAGGTGTCGGCCACGTTGGCGGCGATCACGGCGATGCGCTGGTTGCCGCCCGCGGCCGTGAACGGTGCGGTGAAGGCGTTGGCCGCCGTCAGTTCAGCATCGGTGTAGACGTCGTCGCCGTTGCTGTCTACGCAACCGAGGGTGGCGGCACCGCGGTTCTCGAGCGTGACGGTGCTGGGGCTTCCCACGACGCCGGCGGCGGGTGAGAGGGTGATCGTCTGACCGACCTCAGACCACAGGCGGGTGATCACCTCGGCCCTGGACGTGGCGGTCGCCGACAACCCGCTGGTGTTGGTCGCCTTGACGCCGAAGGTGAAGCGGCCGCCGATGGCATTGAGCGTCGCGGCGGGAATGCGCACCACGCCGGCCGTGCCCGTCTCCTCAACCGCGTCGCCGTAGACGCCGTCGTTGTTCGTGTCCCACGTGTAGGTGAGGGCCTGCCCCTGAGGATCGGTTGATGCGCGGGCGTCGATCGTGCGGGCTGCGTCCTCGGTGCTGACCATCCGCAAGTAGTGCGGGAAGACGCGCGCGGTTGGCGCGCTCGGCGTGGCGGGTGCGGCGACGGTCAGCTTCAAATCGGCCTGCGCCGTGTAGCGCGTGCCGACCGTGAAGAGCAGGGCGGCGTTCTGCGCCCTCGAGGAGATCCTGACGGTCAGCGTGCCGCCGGCAAAGGTCTCGGGAATCGGCACGTCGATCGTGCCGCGGAACGTCTCGCAGGCCTTGGTCGGCTGGAACAGCGCGCTGTCCTGATCCTTGTCCTTCCAGCGGCCGGCCCACGCCGAATCGCCTTCGAGGATCGTCGACACCGAGTAGATGCAGTGCCCCGGCAGCGTGGAGCCGGTCAGGTCGAGTTTCAGCGTCGAGCCGGGCGTCGCCGTCGTGGGCGGATTGACGAACGTGACGGTGCCGGAGCCGCCCTGATCGACCGAGTTGTTGAAGCAGCTGTGCGGCCCACAGCCGGCCAGCACGAACACCGGCAGGAGCATGAGGCCGAGGCGGAGACGCGGATGCAGACGCACGCCCGAATCCTAGGATGCGTCGTCGTCGTCGCCCGCCAGCCGCTCGAGCTGGGTGCCGACGCGGTCAAGCGCCCACGTGACGCGCTCAAGTTCCTTCTCGATGCGCACGGAGCGTGCCTCGAGGCGCGCGACGTCGCCGCGCACGGCGCCGAGGCCCTCGGCGAGCAGATCGACGACGACCTCGAGGTCCTCAATGCGCGAGACGCGATCGGCGCGGACGTCGGCAGCGAGGGCGCGGGTGCGTTGGGCGGTGTCGAGCGCGAGCGCGTGCAGCTCGGCGACGCGAGCGTCGGGACCCGTGCCCTCATGGGCGTCGAGCGCGCGCTGGACAGCGGCCTCGATGCGCGTCGGCAGGACGGCGCGGAGATCGTTGGCGATCTCCTTGACCTCCTCGATCTCGGCGGTCACATCGCTGAAGTCGGCGGTGTCCTCGGGCGTGCTCATGCGGAGGTCTCCGAGACGGCGAAGGAGGGGTGGCCGGAGCCGGGCAGCGGGTACTTGCCGGGCTCGATGCGGAAGGCGCCGACGTTGTCGTCATAGGCCACATCGACCTGACCGTGCTTGATCCGGTGGTCGAGCCACGCCGAGCGGAAGACGAGCTTGCGCAGCCAGTAGACGGGATCCTCGCCGCCGCGCGCCTGCAGCTCGGCGATGCGCTCGCCGACCTCGCTCCGCGGCTCGTCGATGCAGCCGACGATCGCGGCCTGGACGACGTCGGCGCGCTCGCCGCGACTGACCGGTTTGGCGGCCAGGTCGAGGTCGATCGCGGCGCGCAGGACGCGCTGCTCGAAGTCCTTGCGGGCGAACGAGTACGTCCGTCCGAGGAACCCGAGTGTCACGTCATCGCCGGAGTGGAAGTCCTCACAGAGCATGCGCGGAGCGTAGCGGAGGGGGAGCAGCGGATCGCAGTGACGCGCACGCGGTGTGCAGTGCACGCGTAACGCGTCGCATCCTGCCACGCGTCTGCGCGCCGATGGTGCTTCAAGCGGTTGCACGATCGCGGCATGCAGGAACTGATCGATGCAGAGACCCAGCAGATACTCGTGGCGCGGGTTGAGGTCACGCCGGCGTTCAGTGTCCGCGGTATCCGTGGATTGCTCGGGCGTGACGGGATCGACCCGGAGACCGGGCTCCTGCTGTCCGATCCGCTCGGGTGCATTCACACGGTTGGCATGCGATTTCCCATCGACATCGTGTTCCTCGATCAGGATTTTCGCGTTCTGAGCGTGGCGGCATGCGTCGGCCCCTGGCAGCTGCGGTGGTACCGAGGCAGCCGGCACCAATTGGAGCTCGCGGCCGGCGGCGCCGCGAGTCGGGGCCTCGTGATCGGGCGCCGCGTGCAGCTGCTCCCACAGCGACGAGGCGAGGGGGGACACATCGCGTCGAAATCTCCACACAGCGGTAGGCGCCAGGGCGAGCCGGATCACGGCGCGAGGAAACCCGGTTGCGCCGTCGCCACCGGGCTGCCTAGCGTGCCGCCCTCCGGCGGGCAGTCCGCCGAAACCACGAACCATCGTGAAAGGACCTCGCCATGTGCGCGCATCTGCTGATCGTCGAAGACGACGAGACTATCTCCGAGTTCCTGGTTGACAACCTGCGGCAGGACGGCCACGCCGTCACCACGGTGATGACAGCCAGCGACGCGATCGCCGTGCTGCGGCGGGGCGCACCGGAGATCGCCCTGGTGGATGTGTCGCTGCCTGATGGATCGGGGCTCGAGGTGGTGCGGATGATCCGCAGTGGTGAGGCAGGAGCCCCTGACGTCGGCGTGATCATGGTCAGTGGTCGCGGCACCGAGCAGGATCGAGTGCGCGCCTTCGAACGTGGCGTCGACGACTACGTGGTCAAGCCCTTCAGTTACCCGGAGCTCCTGCTCCGCACGGCGGCGCTGGAATCGCGCATTCGCGGTCGGGTCGGGTCCGTGCTTCAGGTCGGCCCGTTGACGGTGGATCTTGCAGCTCGCTCGGCGACGGTCGCTGGCGTGCTGCTCCGGCTGCCTGCGAAGGAGTACGAGCTTCTCGCCGTACTGGCGCGTGATCCACACAAGGTCCACATGAAGGAGGACCTGATGGAGCGCATCTGGGGGTATCGCAACTCCGGTACGCGGACGCTCGACTCGCATGCCTCTCGCCTGCGGCGACGTCTTGTCGCCGTCGCCGACGGTCCGTGGGTGATCAACAACTGGAGCGTCGGCTACTCGCTGCGGACGGTGCTGCAATGACGCGGATGTGGCTGCGCGGCTGTGTGGCGGGCGTCGCTGCGATCGCGACGCTGGCCCTCGGGGTGCAGTTCCTGGTGATCGAGCCAGCCGACTCGGCCGCCGATCGAGCGGCGCAGGCGGCGGCGGCGCGTGAGGCCGAACTACTCGCCGAGCTCCTGCGGCATGGAGGTGCGGTTGGTGGGGATGCGCGCGTCGCCTCCGCTTCGGCGCGTTTCCCGGGTGGCGGCGGCGTCGGCATCGTGGGCGACGGGCGCGTCGTGTGGGTGCCCGCATCGTCGACTGCCGCGGCTGCTTCCGCCCTCCGCGTGCGCATCCTGCTGCTCGCCGGCACCGGTCTTGCGGCCGTGGCTGGCTGGGCCCTATGGGCAGGCATCACTCGACGACGCGGAGCCGAGCGCGTCGCCCGGCGGCAGGTCGAGACGATCGGGATGGTCGCGCACGACCTGCGTGGCCCACTGACGGGAATCGCTCTAGCCGCCGACCGTCTCGTCCGGACGGAGCTGCCTGCACCGCGGGCGGCGGCACATGCCGCGATCGAACGAGAGTGCGAGCGGCTGCAGGTGATCGCCGACGACATCCTCTCGGTCTGCTGCGACACCGTGGAGCAGGTCGGCGATCGTGGGGATGAGCGGCTGGCTGACGTGCTCGATGACGTGGCAGCTCGCGTGCGTGGGGCGCATGGCTGCGATGTGGTCATCGCCGCCGATCCGACCGCACGGTATCTGCGGGCGGATCGGCGGCTGGCACGCGCCGTCGCGAACGTCGCGGAAAATGCGGCACGACATTCGCCAGCCGGGCAGCCAGTGCACCTCCGTGCGGTTGCGGATGGTGACGCCGTCGAACTGGTCGTCGAGGATGGAGGCACCGGCTTCGCCCCGTCCTTCCAGGTTGCGGCGTTCTGCCGAGGCAGACGCGGTGGGCGTGCCGGGCTCGGCCTGACCAGCGCTCGCCGCATGATGGATCTGCTCGGGGGATCGCTCGGGATCGGCACGCGCACCGGTGGTGGCGCCGTGGTGTCGCTTCGCGTCCCGCGGCGGAGCGCGCCACGATGAGCGGGTCGGCACAGCCATCGGCGTCGTCGCCGCGGCCGAGTTCCGCGCGCGCCGCACTTGGTCGTCTTGTCTGTCTCGTTGGTGCACACGGCGGCGCCGGCACGACGGCCGCTGCGATGGCCGTCGCCCGCGATGCCGGGCATGACACCTGCCTGATCGACGCGGATCTGGCCGGTGGATCGATACGGCAGGCGCTCGGCCTGCCGCAGCAGCCGGGTGCGGTTGGACTCGCTGCCGTCCAGGACGTCGATGCGAGCGTTCTGATGCATGGTCTCCGTCGGACGGCCTTCGGCTCGTTGTTCGAGCTCTGTCCCCGTCCCGAGCTGGCGTGGCTGGTCCGCGATGGCGCTGGGCGCGATCTCGCGCGAGCTGCGATGCGCGCTTCGGCGCTTGTCGTCGTGGACGCGGGGCGGCCGACGGGGCCCTCATTCGAGCCGGTGCTGGATGCCGATGTGATCGTGCTGGTTTCGCACGCCACACGAGAGGATGCCGCCGATGCCGCTCGCCATCGACTGATCCGGGCCGGCGCGGACGAGCGGCGCATCCTGGACTGCGTGACCGCCCCATCGATCGTCGACCGCGCCATTGGGCGCGTACGGCGCGACGTCGCGATCATCGACGTCGAGCGAGACGATCGCCTGATGCTGATGGTGGAAGGGCGACTGGCCGCGCTCGGGCCGAGGGATCGCACGTGACGAGCGTCGCGGCGATCGCTGGACCGCTGGCCGGGTTGCTGATGGATCCCGCCGTGGGCGAGGTGGTCGTGAACGGTCCATCGGATGTGTGGATCGAGGTAGACGGCCGGCTGCGCGCCGTCGATGTACGGTTCCGCGATTCCGTGGAGTTGCGGCAGACGGCCGTCCGGCTCGTCGCGGCATGCGGGCGGCGGATCGACGACGCCTCGCCACTCGTCGATGCGCGACTGCCCGACGGGTCGCGCGTGAATGTGGTGCTGCCCCCGCTCGCCGTGGATGGGCCGCTCATCACCATTCGCCGCTTCGGCATCGCGCCGCTGACCTTCGGCGACTTGGTTGGGAATGGCGCCATCCCGGCGGCGGCCGCACCGGTGATCGAGCACCTGATCGCCGCGCGGCGCAACATCGTCATCAGTGGCGGTACCGGCACGGGAAAGACCACGCTGTTGAGCGCGTTGACGGGCCTGATCCCCGCGGAGGAGCGCATCGTGTCCGTCGAGGACGCCGCTGAGCTCGCGGTGCAGGCCCGGCACGTCGCGCGTCTTGAGTCGCGTCCATCCAACGTTGAGGGGCGTGGCGCCATCGATCTGCGCGCGCTCGTCCGGAACGCGCTGCGCATGCGCCCCGATCGCCTCGTCGTGGGCGAGGTTCGCGGTGGCGAGGCGCTCGACCTGCTACTGGCCATGAACACCGGGCACGACGGATCGCTCGCGACCGTGCACGCCAACGGACCGGAGGACGCGCTTCGTCGTCTCGAGACCATGGCGCTGATGGGCGGCGTTGACGTGCCGCACAGCGCGGTGCGAGAGCAGGTGGCTTCGGCGGTGCACGCCGTGCTCCAGTTGGAGCGCGCCGCGACCGGCTCGCGTCGACTCCTCGCAATCGCGCACGTGGAACGGGAGGGAGCGGGCTGGCGGATCCGCGAGGACGCTGCGTGCGTCTCCTGAGTCGACGCAATGACGTCGGTGGTGACTGCCTGCCCGATGTGGCGCGCGCGCTCGCGCGCTGCACGGCCGCCGGGCTGCCGCTCGTCGATGCCTTCGGCCGCGGAGCCGAGGCAGTCGGTGGTCCCGGCGGTCAGGTGATGCGGCGCTGCGCCGACGAGCTGCGTGCTGGGCACCCCACGGGTGTTGCCCTGCGAGGGCTCGAGGTATTCCCCGGTGGCCGACTGCTCGCGGGGGCGATCGAGCTGCATCAGGAGCTCGGCGGCGATCTCGTCGCATCGCTGATGGGACTCGCCGAGGGGCTCGCCGATCGAGAGCGTCTGCGGCTCGAGGCGCGGGCCGCGACGGCACAGGCGAGGATCGCAGCGCGGATCGTCCCGCTGGCTCCTGTGGCGTCACTGGTCATGCTGCTGGCGATCGCTCCCGGAGCGGCGCGTGTGCTGCTGGCCTCGGTGCCGGGACTGCTGATCATCGGCTTGGCGGGCGTCATGACCGTCCTGGCCGTCGTCTTGCTGCGGCGCATTGCAGCCGGTGCCGGTCTCGAATGAAGGCGCCGACCTCCCTTCTCCTACGGGCGGTGATCTCGGGACTCGGGCTGGCGAGCCTCGTCGCCATCGCGGGCGGCGGTGTTGCGCATGTCACGATGGCGGCGGCGACCGGCGCAGCAGGCGTGCTGCTCCTGCGGCGTCGGTTCGCTGCGACCCGGCGCCGCAGGCACGATCAGGCGCTGGCGGCGGGCCTGCCCGATGTCATCGACCTCCTCGCCGCAACCGTGGACGGCGGTGTAGCGACGGACGTCGCGTTGGGGCGCGTCGCGCGCTTCGTGGACGAGCCGCTGCGCTCGCTGCTCGTGGACGCGGTCGGACACGGCGGCGAGGTCGGCATCGGCGCGCGCCTGTGTGCGCTCGATCCACTGCTGCGGCCGCTCGGAGCTCTACTCCGGCAGAGCGAGGAGCTCGGTGTGCCGATCGCGGGTGCGCTGCGGCTGCTGGCAGCCGACGCGCGCGACCGCGCGCGCTCGTCGGCGCGTGAACGCGCGGCCGCGGCCGCGCCGAAGATGCTCCTCGTGGTTGGAGCGCTCCTCGCTCCTGCGTCGCTCCTGATCGTCATCGGCGGTCAGCTGCTCGTGCTGCGCGACATTGCCGGTGGCATGCTCGTATGAGGTCGAGGCAGGCGCAGGCCACGGTCGAATGGACCGCCGTACTGATCGTGAGCACGCTGGTGGCAGTCGGCATCGCCGTTGGCATGCGTGGTTTCACGATGCGTCTCAACGAGATGGCGTCGTCGCTTGATCACGTGGCGTCCGCCGGCTCGCGCACGGCGTTGGTGCCCGAACCGCCGGGGGTGGTGATGCAGCGGCTACCGCTCATCGCGGGCGGGTCGATCGTGTCGATCGCGGCACGTCTGGCGACCGCGGGTATCGCGGAGGTGCCACCGGGCTCGAATCGGGGGCCCGTGATCGACGTCTTCACCGACGGCAATGCCGAAGCGTGGTGCGCGGATTTCGTCTCGTGGGTGCTCCGTGCCGCGGGGCATCCCTTCAACGGTGGGGCATCGGCCGGTTGGCGTCTCGCGTGGACGGGTGACGTGCGGGCATGGTTCGTGGAACGCGGCGCCTTCCGCGAGCGTCTGCAGGCCGATCCGCAGCCCGGGGATGTTGTTTGGTTCGTGCACGGTCACGTGGGTATCGTCGAGGCCGTGCGTGGCGATCATCTCGCCACGATCGAGGGCAACTCTGGCGATGCGGTGACGCGCCGGGTGTACCCGGCGTGGCGCCTCAACGCAGACATCGGCGGTTTCGGTCGGCCTGGCTTGCTGCGTCACCGCGCGTGATGCGCGACGGTCAGGTTGAGGGATCGTCCTGCAGACAGGGGATCGATTTGCTGGTTTACTGCAGACGTAGGTTCCCGTTTATCGCTCCGGAGGTTCTCGTGCCACGTCGTCTGTCCATCCTGCTTGCCGCACTGATCGCGCTCGCGATCGCCGCGCCGCTCTCGTCTGCCGCCTCGCAGGGCTCGATCCTGCTCGCTTTCGAGGGGCCGCTGACCGGGAGCCAAGCCTCCAACGGCTACGACATGCTGCGTGGCACGCGTCTCGCTGTGCGCGAGATCAACCAGTCCGGCGGCCTGCTCGGCATGAAGGTCCAGTTGATTGCCGGCAACGACAGGGCCGACGCCGCGACGGGTGTGACGGTGGCCAACGCGCTCGTCGCAAAGCACCCGTCGGCCGTGATCGGACCGTTCAACTCGTCCGTCGGCGTCAAGAACCTCGGCATCTACATCAAGGGCGGCGTCTTCCCGGTGCAGCTCACCTCGACGGATGACACGACGGGCAAGGGCGCGACGGTGCAGCCGAAGAACTCGCAGATCTCGCCCGCCGAGGTCGAGTGGATGGAGGCCGTCGGAGCGGAGAAGGTGTCGATCCTCTGGGATCCCTCG
>CAINDT010000464.1 GCA_903847495.1 uncultured Actinomycetes bacterium | reverse complement strand
TTCTTCGCTGGTCATGCCGCACCCTCCTCAAGGTGTTGGTGGCTGATTCGTGCTTCGAGCTCGGCCGCGCTGCGGACGAGCAGTTCGCCGATCTGGGAGTATCGGTCGGGCGTGATCCGCATGCTGGGGCCGGCGATCGCGATGCCGGCGATGACGCGGCGGTCGGCGCCGCGGATGGGCGCGCCGATGGCGATCAGCCCGGGCTCGATCTCCTCGATGGAGATGCCGTAGCCGCGCTGGCGCGTGGCCTCCAGGTCGCGGACGAGGTCCGCGCGGATGGTCAGGGTCTTCGGGGTCAGCTGCTCGAGCGCGCCGCTGGGCAGCGCGATGGCGCCGAACGCGAGCATCGCCTTGCCGACGGCGGAGGCGTGGAAGGGGACGGTGCGTCCCATCCAGTTCGTGGAGCCGAGGATGTATGCGCCCTCGGCCTGACCGATCTGATCGACGCCGCGCGAGGTGGGGACGGACAGCGTGGTGGTCTCGCCGGTGACGGACGCGACGCTCTCGAGCACGTCCTGCGCGATCTCAGACAGCTGCGGGTCGATGCGGGCGCGACGCACGTAGGCGTCGATCGCGGGGCCGGCCTGCAGGCTGCCGTCATCGGCGTCGCGCTGCAGGAGTCCGTGGCGCTCGAGCGCGCCGACCAGACGCGATGTCGTGCTCTTCGGCAGGTTGACGGCGTCGCTCAACGCACCCACGGTCATCTTCCCCTCGCCCTCGAGGACGTAGGTGAGGATCGTGGCGGCGCGGTCGATCGCCTGGGTGCCGGTGGGTGCGGTGAGTGCTTCCATTATGTGGAACTTGCGTTTCGGATGGTGAGTGTAGGAGAATCCCCCCACGCGCGTCAAGACGATCGCGCCACCCGCTGGAGGACACCTGATGTTCGTCAACAAGCAGCCCCGCTACGAGATCCTCTCCGAGGATGCGCTGGCCACCCTGGACAAGGGGTGGAAGCGCCTCGTCTCTGAGATCGGCATCGAGTTCGCGAGCCCCTGGGCGACCGAGCTGCTCGCCGCCGCCGGCCAGAAGGTCGACGGCATCAACGTCAAGTTCGACCCTGAGTGGGTCCTCGAGCAGGTCGCCAAGGCGCCGGCGCAGTTCGACGTCCACGCGCGTAACCCGGAGAACAGCGTCGTGATCGGCGGCGACAACATGGTCTTCGCGAGCGCCTACGGCCCGCCGTTCGCCCGCCGCGGTGCGAAGCGCAAGGAGGGCACGCTCGAGGACTACCGCGACTTCCTCAAGCTGTCGCAGTCGTTCTCGCTGCTCGACTCGGCCGGCAGCGTCGTCGTCGAGCCGAACGACGCGCCGCTCGACTCGCGCCATCTCGATATGCAGTTCGCACTCGAGACGCTGACCGACAAGATCCACATGGGCAACGTCGTCCGCCCGTCGAACGCGGAGGACAGCCTCAACATGGCCGGCATCGTCTTCGGCGGCCGCGAGAAGCTCGAAGAGATGCCGGTGATGATCTCGCTGCTCAACTGCAACTCGCCGATGCACTGGGACTCGGGCATGCTCGACTCGATGCAGGTGTACGTGAAGGCGAACCAGCCGGTGCTGCTGACGCCGTTCCTGATCATGGGCGCCATGTCGCCGGTCTCGATCCCGGCCGCGCTCGCGCAGCTGATGGCGGAGGCCTTCACGGGCATCGCCCTCGCGCAGCTCGTCCGCCCCGGCTGCCCGGTGATCCTCGGCTCGTTCCTGACCAACGCGAACATGCAGTCCGGCTCGACGTGCATGGGCACACCGGAGTCCGCGATCGGCCTCTTCGCGATCGGCCAGATCGCGCGCAAGTACAACCTGCCGTTCCGCTCGGGCGGCGCCTTCACCTCCAGCCAGTCCGTCGATGCGCAGGCCGGCTACGAGGCACTGATGACGATGATGCCGACTTTCCTGGCCGGCACGAACTACGTCCTGCACTCGGGCGGCTGGCTCGAGAGCGGTCTCGTCTCGTCGTTCGAGAAGTTCATCGTCGACATGGAGATCCTGGGCATGCTCCAGGC
>CAINDT010000463.1 GCA_903847495.1 uncultured Actinomycetes bacterium | reverse complement strand
TCATGGTTCTCGTGGAGTGGCCCGACCACCGCGGGATCGAGTATCTCCGGCGTCTCGACCCCCACGGTCCTTACCGTCACAGCAACCACGGCGGGAACGCAGCAGACGCGATTCGATGATGGCACCTCTGGGAACCAGTTCGTCATCGAGGTCGTGATTCCAACCCCGGGCCCGAACGCGCCCACCGGGTTCACGGCCACGGCGTACAACCAGGCCATCCGATTGGACTTCACGCCGGGCAGCACCAACGGCGGCACGTTCGGCCGCTGGGAGTACAGCACCGACAACGGGACGACATGGGCGTACCTTCAGAAGCCCGACAGCAGCGGAGTGTACACCGCGCCTCCCGTACTCATCAAGTACGTGAGCTCGGGCGGGACTGCAACGGACCAGTTGACACGAGCGCGACTGAGCAACGGCACCGCATACACCGTCAAGCTGCGCGGGTTCAATGTCGGGTCAGCTGCGGGGCCGGAGGCAACGGCGGGTGTCATCACCCCTACACAGACGGCACCAGGGGCACCCACCGCGCTCGTGCCGACAGTTGCCAGCCGTTCTATCGGACTTGCTTTCAAGGAGCCCACCTACGACGGCGGTCTCAGCGTCGATGACGGTGGTTCCGCGATCACGGGGTACGAATACTCGATCAACAGTGGCTTCTCGTGGACCGCGACGCCGACCCTGACATGGCAGGCCGACCCCGCCAATACGGGAGCAGGACGGCCGGAGATGACCTCCTTCTCGATCTCGGGGCTGACCAACGGCACGGCCTACGCGGTGCAATTGCGGGCCATCAACGCGATCGGAAATGGCACAGCGTCAACAGCAAGCTCAGTAACCCCGCAGCCAACGCCGCCGGACGCGCCGACGGGTCTATCGGTCACGAATGGCGATGGTGCGGCGACGGTGTCGTTCACGGCCGGGACGGACTACGGCGTTCCGATCACCAACTACGAGTACCAGCTGAGCAATAGCGGGACGTGGATTGCCTTTAGTCCGGCTGTGACCAACACCCCCGTCACGATTAGCGGTTTGACGAACGGCACCTCGTATCCCCTCAAATTGCGTGCGATCTCCGCCGATGGGGCAGGTGCGGCATCATCGTCGGCGACGCTCAATCCGGCCGGCACTCCTGGAAATCCGACGGCCCTCACCGTTAGCGCCGGGAACGCCTCCGCCACGTTGTCGTTCACGGACGCGGCGCTGAACGGCAATACCTTCTACACGTACGAATACACAACGGACGGCGGCACAACGTGGACGGAGGCATCCTGCCCGATGCCGCCGATGTACATGCCGATGCCGTGCAGTCGGTCGAGCACAAACCCCGCGACGCTCACGATCACCAAGCAGAGCGCTGCACCGAATAACGTCCTGGTCAACGGTACGGCGTATCAGGTGGCGCTTCGCGTCAAGTGCGGTACGAGCTGGCCGGGAACCGCCACGGCGCCAACGAGCACCGTGGCGGTGGTGCCTGCCGCCGCTCCCAACGCACCGACGGCACTGTCGGCGACCAGTGGCAATGGCGAGGCAACGATCTCCTTCACGGCGGGCTCGGATGGCGGCTCCCCGATCACGAACTACGCCTACGAACTCGACGGCAATGGCACGTGGATACCGCTGTCACCAGCCGTCACTGCCAGCCCCGTCACGATCACAGGTCTCACCAACGGCACGACCTACACCGTCAAGCTGCGCGCGATCAATGCGGTCGGCAATGGTGCCGCCTCTGCCTCCGGGGTGAGCGTCTCCCCGCAGGCGGTTGCCCCTTCCGCACCGACGACGCCCGTCGCAACCCGCGGCGATGCGTCGATCAGCGTGGCCTTTACGGCTGGTGCCAACGGCGGAGCGCCGATCACGAACTATGAGTACGAACTGGATGGCAGTGGGACGTGGATCGCCTTCTCGCCGGCGCAGACGACGAGTCCCGTCACGATCTCGGGTCTCACGAACGGCACGGCGCACACGGTCAAGGTGCGTGCGGTCAACACGGTTGGCAGCGGCGCGGCATCGAGCTCGACGTCCAGCGTGACGCCCGCGGCACTCCCGTCAGCGCCGACTATTGCAGGTGCAACCGCCGGTAACGGCAGCGCGTCGATTGCCTTCACCGCCGGCGCAACGGGCGGCTCCGCGATCACAAACTACGAGTACTCGACGGATAACGGCTCGAACTGGGTGACACCGAGCCCGGCTGTCACCACGAGCCCGCTCTCGATCACAGGCCTCACGGGCGGCACGACGTACCAGGTGAAACTGCGCGCGGTCAATGCGGTCGGCAGCGGCGCAGCCACGACCGCCTCGTCCGTCACGCCGACCATCGGCCTACCCGGTGCCCCGGCCTCGCTGACGTTGACCGCAGGGGTCACATCCGCATCGATCGCCTTCACCGCCGG
>CAINDT010000462.1 GCA_903847495.1 uncultured Actinomycetes bacterium | reverse complement strand
GGTGCAGGGCCCGCCGTTCGTGCGGCGCGGGATGGAGCGCCGAGACGGCGAGTTTCGCGATTACGAGGACTTCTGCCGGCTCGCGCAATCGATCGATGAGTACGACTCGGCAGGCAGCCTGCCGGTCGAGCCGAATGACCTTCCGCTCGACTCGCGGCATCTCGACGAGATTCGGGCATTGCTGACGCTGACCGATAAGCCGTGTGGCGCCAACGCCGTCAGCGTGGATGCGGTGAACGACGCTCTGGCCGCGGCCCGCATCGTCTTCGGCGACCGCATCGATCGCGAGGCGTGCACGTACACCAACATCAACGTCAACTCGCCGCTGGTCTACGACGAGCGCATGCTCGACGCGCTGCTGATCTACGCACGCGCCGGCCAGCCCGTGCTCGTGGTGCCATTCCTGCTGATGGGAGCGATGGCACCTGCGAGCGTTCCGGCGGCATTGGTGCAGCAGTTCGCCGAAGCGCTGACGGGCATTGCGCTGATGCAGCTGGTCCGTCCTGGCTGCCCTGCCGTGCTCGGCTCGTTCCTGTCGACGACGGATCTGAAGAACGGCTCGCCGGCCTTCGGGGGGCCCGAATCGCACTTCGGTCTGCTCGCGTCGGGCCAGATGGCGCGTCGCTACGGCCTGCCGTGGCGCGCAGGTGGTGGGTCGCTGACGACGAGCCCCCTGCCTGATGCGCAGGCGGCCTGGGAGGGCATGAATACGATGCAGGCCGCCTTCCTCGCTGGCGCCAATCTGCACATGCACTGCGGCGGCTGGCTCGAGGGTGGCCTCGTCGCATCGTTTGAGAAGCTGATCATCGACGTCGACATGCTGCAGACGCTGCTCAAGGAGTTCACCCCGATCGACATCGACGAGGAGTCCCTGGCGTTCGGCGCGCACGACGAGGTGCGCCACGGCGGCCACTTCCTCGGGGCGGCGCACACGATGGAGCGCTTCCGAGACTGCTTCCACCGGCCGCTGCTCGCGACGACCGACAATTACCAGCGCTGGAGCAAGGATGGCGGGCTCGATGCCGCCGCCCGCGCGACGGGGATCTACCAGCAGCTGCTCGCCGAGTACGAACAGCCTCCGATGGATGAGGCGATGCGTGCGGAGCTCGACGAGCTCGTGACGCGCCGCCGCACTGAACTCGGCGACTGACGCGTCACCGTCGCACCACACCTGTTCCTGTCATTACTATCAGGGCATGAATTCGCCGCGCATTGCCCTCACCGCCTGCACCGTCGCCATCGCCGCCATCGCCGCTCTGACCGGTACGGCTGGCGCGGCCCCAGCACCCCGTGCCGCTGCCTGCGGTGGAACCATCGCCGTCGCAACGGTCGCCAAGTCTGGTCTTGATGGCGCGGCGAACCAGGCCAAGTGGGCGAGCCTCGCAGTTGCGAACGAGAACGCGCAGTACGGCACGACCTTCAAGGTCGTGGTCAAGAACGGCTTCAACACCGCCGCCTCCGCGAAGAGCATCGCGAAGTCGATCGCTGCCGACAGCTCGATCATCGGCATGGTCGGATACCAGACGTCGACGGCGACGGCCGCCGGCGGCCCGCTGCTCAGCAAGGCGGGGCTCGCGTACGTGACGGCGTCCGCAACCCGCACGTCGCTCGCCGACGGTTCGCTGCCCGGCTTCTATCGCGTTGTCGCCAGCGATGCCCTGCAGGGTCCCGCGATCGCGCGTTACGTGCAGAAGGATCTGAAGGGCGCCAACGTCGTCATCGTCCAGCAGTCGGATACGTACTCCGTGGATCTCGCCGCCAGCGTTGCCAAGAGCCTCACCAATCGTGGGGTCGCGAACACCCGGATCTCCGTGGGAACTGGCACCGACAACTACGCCGCCGACGTGGCGAAGATCGGTGCCGACGTTGACGTCGTCGTGCTCCCGTTCGTCAACGCCCCGCAGGCAGAGGTGTTCGCTGCCGCTTTGACGGCCGCGGGTCGCACGCCGAAGCTGGTCGGCGGCGATGCCCTATTCGGATCGTCCTTCGACGTCCCGGGCGCGACTGTCGCGACCTTCCTCGGCGACATGACGCGCAATGCGTACGGCCGCAAGGTCGCTGCCACCTATGAGGCGAAGTACGGAACGCTGGATCAGTCCGGGGCCGGTGCGTACACCGCGGCTCGTGCCGTGATGGCAGCCGGGCGCGCGGCCTGCAACGACGACGGCACGGCCACCCGTGAAGGCGTTGCTTCTGCGATGCCGCGCGTCGAACTCGCGACGTCGATCTTCGGGACCCCGATCGCCTTCCAGCGCAACGGCAACGTCAAGGGCGGCGTGATCCACTTCTGGCGCGTGCTGCCCAACGGGACGTTCGACTTCGTCTGCTGAGCGCAGAATCGTTTCGGCTGGGGTAAAGCCGGTACAGTGCCCGTCGTGAGTGTGGAGGAACAGCGGTGACCGGGCATGGGCATGGCCACGGCCATGCGGCCGGTCATGGGACGCCCCACGGGCCACGCTGGTTGTCGCTCTCAATCGCCGTGGTGCTCGGCGTCGCCGCGATCTTCGCCGGCGTGACCGCCTGGCACGCGAACGTCCTGAGCGGCCACGCGGTTGAGTACTTCACGCTCTCCACCCAGGCCGTCAACGACGCGAACGCAAGCAGCCAGGATGCCGATCGCGGCATCACCAGCCAACGGCAGCTGTTCATCGACTACCGCACGGCGCTCGATAGCGGTGACGAGTCCCGCGCGCGAGCCATTCGCGGGATGATGAACGAGAGCACGCTCCAGGCTATCGCCTGGTGGGAGGCGCAGCCCGAGGGTGATCAGCCGCTCTCACCGTTCGTGTCCGCCAACCCCGCGTGGGATGCGCCCGGTGACGTCGTC
>CAINDT010000461.1 GCA_903847495.1 uncultured Actinomycetes bacterium | reverse complement strand
CGGCAAGACGAATCGCGCCGTGCGGGGCACGTCGAAACTGATGCTGACGGTGACCACCACCTTCACGCCAGCCGGCGGCGCGCTGGCCGCCAAGACGCAGACCATGCGCCTTGCGCGCAAGCGCTAGGTGGTCGTCGAGCACGACGGATCACCGAGGGCCTCTGCTACCGGGGTGCCCTTGCCACGCGGGTCTCGCGTGGGGAGGTGCGACGCGATAGGGGTACCCGTACAGTCGTGTGCGAAGCGGTACGGCTACCCGTACAGGTACACCACCAGCCCGCGCGGGTTGCATAACGTCCTCGCATGCACCCGAATCACTGGCACACGCCGGCCACGACGGCGACAACCGCGTTCATGTTTCCCCGTCGGCGCACACGGAGCGCCGCGTTCGTCGTTCTCATCACGTTGTGCGGCGTGTTTGCGGCGCAGGCGTCGGCACTGCCAGCCACGTCCGCCGCGGATGGCATCGTCGCGTCCGGCTCGATTGCGTCTCCAGGCGCCACAGGGGTTCATCGAGACGACTCTGACAGCAACGACATCTCTCCGAGCGCCGTCATCACGCCGCTCGGTCCGAAGAATCTCACCCTGCCGGAGGTGACGAGCACTGATGGCGTTTGGAGCGCCAGCCCGGGAACGTGGGAGGCCCCCGCTCTTGGCGGGGTGCAGTCGTACAACTACCTGTGGTTCCTCTCGACGCCTGGTACCGGGCTTTGGAATCTGGGGACCGGCATCGGCAGCGAAACTGCCACCTATGTCTCGACGCCGGACGACGTGGGCAAGTACATTCGCGTGACGGTTCTGGCAGCCAATAGCAGTGGCCTTACCTTCGCGGACAGCGCGATTTCGACGGTGAGGGGGAAGCCGACGCCGTTCCTGGCGACGCCGATCGAGCCGACGCCGGTGGTGTCGGTTCCGTCGGGCGCGACACAGGAATCGACCCGCACGTCTGCGTACTCGCCGGCGCCGGGCATCACGGTGGGCAGGTCGCGACGTGAGGTGCTCCTGGAGCGGGCGATGCCGGCTGCTGGGCACCACCTCCTGCGCGGCGCGCATGTTTGGGTGCGGCCGACGTCAAAGGTTTCCCTCCACAGCACCGCACTGCCTCGCGGCCTCGAGCTTGTCAATGGCAAGCTCGTGGCATCACAGCCAGGCACGTACAACGTGACATTCAAGGTCACGCGCAAGAACGGCACGAGCCGCATGCACGTGATCAATATCAAGGTCGGGTAGACGGTCCGGCCAGCGGCGCGGCGGGGCAACCCGCCGCGCCGCGCGTCGGCGTCGCGTGGGCATGGATGCCGCCGCGGTAGGGCTACCTATACACGCGCACTAAATCCTGCCGCAAACGCGCCCCTCGTAAAAAAACGAACGCGTGTTCCTTGTTAGGTTGAGCGGATAAAGAAACCGTCGGCGGCGACCGTCATCGCCACACTTGCATTGTTTGTTGCGCTTGGAGGGACGAGCTATGCGGCCGTCGCACTCGCGCCTAACTCGGTTGGTTCCGTGCAGATCAGGGAAGGTGCGGTGCAGTCGTCTGACATCAAGGACGGCGCGATTGGGTAGAGCGATATCTCCAATGGGGCGATTGACAGCACGGATATCAAGAGCGGCTCGATCCAGGTGTCGGATCTCAGCTCGGCCGCGATGAAGGGCCTTGATGGCAAGGACGGCGCGCAGGGTCCTGCTGGTCCGGCCGGAGCTGCTGGGCCCACGGGCGCCAGAGGACCCGCGGGCGGTGGTTCCGGTGGCGGCGGTGTGACGATCCTCGACGCCTACGGCGATCCCGTCACCGATGTACTCTCGGCGCCCGCGCCGAACGTGGACGCATGGACCGGTAGGGTGAACGGCTTCTACCGCATGGTTGATGGACGCGTGTGGTACATCAGCGGAACCACCGGCGTTGCGTCATTCCAGTCCGTCCACGACACGATCTTCTTCCTCACGGACGACTGCACGGGGCCCGCGTACGTTGAAGCAACTCCGCAGAATCAATACTCCCCCACGTTTGTAGTCGGGCAGGGCCTCTCGGGCGACTATCCGTCCGGCGGCCCGTATCTGGTGAGCAGCACGACAGTCATGTACACGCAGGGTGACCCGCTCTCGGGATACGACCCGAACATCGGTGGCGGAACACAGTGCGAAAACGGTGGCGCAGGTGGCCTGGGTCCCAACAGTCACAACACCCAGCTCGTTCGGCAGCTCACACCGTTCAACGACGTTCCCAGCGCTCTGGCAGGACCGCTCACCTACGAGCATTAGGCAGAGGCGGGGAGGGGTCCTAGCGGGTCCCTCCCCGCGTGGTTCGTCTGTTGCTACGGGCGCTGCCTGAAGGGCGTGACGGTCGCGGCGCTCATCGCAACGGGTGCGTGCAGGCGACGACGCCCGGCGTAAATCCAATCACGGTGCGGATAACGCGCGCAAGCGGCACGAAGGCGAGTCGTGTGGTCACGGTAGCTATCGCGTAGGCGACGGTAGGTAGATGTCGAGGCCTTCGCCGTCGCGCTGCGGTAGGGCTACCCATACGGTCGCGTCGTGGGCGGTAGGGGCACCTAGACAGCAGCACCAACGAAGCGCTCGGCTTGCATAGCGTGCTCGCATGCTTACGATGCCCGCCGTCTCTCTCCGTCGATACCGCTGGTCGGTCGCAGCACTGGCTCTCGCGCTTGTCGCGATTGCTGCTCTCGTTTCGTCGCCGCTCGCCTCGGCGCGACCTGCGGACATCGCCCATGCCCCTGCGCATGGAATCGTGGCGCAGACGGACGGTCTCACAAGTCTTGCGCTGACCGACACGAACATCGCCTTCTCCGCCGCAGAGCTCAATGCCTATAACGCGTGGGAGCCGAGTGATGCGGTGTGGGCGTCGACGCATGTGGTGGCGGTGTTTGCGTCGGGGTCGGCGTCGTTCACGGTGAATGGTGGTTCGCCGGTGGTGTTGGCGAGTGGGGTGG
>CAINDT010000460.1 GCA_903847495.1 uncultured Actinomycetes bacterium | reverse complement strand
GTAGAGCGAGGAGAGCGCGCCCCCTTCCGTGTGCGGCACCAGCAGCTCGACGGGCTCGAAGCGGCCCGCAAAGTGCTCGGCGATGGCGATCTCGAGCTCTTCGAGCCCTTCGCGCGTGTGGGACGAGACCTGCAGCGCCTCTGGCAGGCGATTGCGGAGCCGCTGGCGGTCTTCGGGCTCCACCAGGTCGATCTTGTTGAGCACCACGATGCGCGGCAGCTCGTCCGCCCCGATCTGGCTGAGGACGTCGTCGACGGCGCGCATCTGCTCATCGCGCTCCTCCTCCGGCAGTGATGCGTCGACGATGTGCAGCAGGAGGTCGCCCGACAGCGTCTCCTCGAGCGTGGACGCGAAGGCCTCGACGAGGCCGTGCGGGAGCTTCCGGATGAACCCCACCGTGTCGGTGATGGTGTATTCGCGCCCCACGTGCGTGAAGCGCCGAGTCGTCGGGTCGAGCGTCTCGAAGAGGCGGTTGCGGCTCGAGACCTCGGCACCGGTGAGTGCGTTGAGCAGACTCGACTTGCCGACGTTCGTGTAGCCGGCGAGGGAGACGGTCGGGACGATCCCCTCCATGCGCTGCTTGCGCTGCAGGCGCCGGCGTTTCCCGGTCTCCTTGAGCTTGCGCCGCAGGGCGGTGATGCGATCGCGGGCAAGCCGGCGATCGGTCTCGAGCTGGGATTCGCCCGGTCCGCGGGTGCCGACGCCGCCGCCGAGACGTTCGAGGTGCTGCCACATGCCGCGCATGCGGGGCAGCTGGTACTCGAGCTGCGCCAGCTCGACCTGCAGCTTGCCCTCGGCGGAGTGCGCGTGCGCAGCGAAGATGTCGAGGATCAGTGCCGTGCGGTCGATCACGCGGATCTTGAAGCGGTTCTCGAGGTAACGCTGCTGCGAGGGCGTCAGCTCATCGTCGATCACCAGCACCTCGGCCTCAGTGGCCTTCAGCTCCTCCTCGAGTTCGTCGACCTTGCCGGAGCCGAGGTAGGTCTTCAGCTCGGGCTGGTCCCGGCGCTGGATCAGCTGCCCGACGGGCTCGCAGAGCGCTGTGTGCAGGAGCTCGGTGAGCTCGGCGAGATCGGCTTCGATGCGCTGGTTCTGACGGGCGACGGCGGCGACGTAGGCACGCTCCGGCGCGGTATCGCGTATCTGATGGAAGCCGTCGCCCACTGGGACGGAGTCTACTCCGCTCAGGTGGCGGCGAGTGCGGCGCCGATGCGGTCCAGCGCCTCGCGCAGACGATCGTCAGGAACCGTCAGCGCCATCCGCACGTAGCCCTCCCCCGCGCTCCCGTAGGCGCTGCCGGGCGTGACGACGACCGCTGCCTCCTCGAGGAGGCGTGCGGCGAAAGCGCTCGACGTCTCTGGCGTCGGGATCGGCACCCACAGGTACATGCCGCCCTGCGGTGGTGCCACCGGCATGCCGATCTCGGCCAGCCGGGCGCACGCCAGATCACGCCGTGCACGGTAGATCTCTCGTGGGGGTCCGTCGAGATCGGTCTGGCGCAGCATCCACGCTGCGGTGCGCTGCAACGCGGG
>CAINDT010000459.1 GCA_903847495.1 uncultured Actinomycetes bacterium | reverse complement strand
GTCGTCGGTTTCTGGATCGCGGGCTTCGACATCATCTACGCGACGATGGACGTCGAGAGCGACGTCGCCGAGGGCATCCACTCGGCGCCCGCCGACTTCGGCATCGGCCGCGCGCTCTGGTTCGCACGCGTACTGCACGTGCTGAGCATCGTCTCGATGATCGGTGTCGGCATCTGGGCGGGCCTCGCCTGGCCGTACTGGATCGCCGTCGCTGCCTGTGCCGCGCTGCTGATCTACGAGCACGCGATCGTGCGCGAGGACGACCTCTCAAAGGTCAACCAGGCGTTCTTCAACGTCAACGTGATCCTCGCGTTTTTGTATCTCGCAGGCGTGGTCGGGGCGCTCGTCGTCGGGTGAGCCGGCTGACGCTCGCCTGTTGCGATCTGGAGCGGTCGCCTACCATCCACGCCATGCGCAACCGCCTTCTGGTCACGCTGCTGCTCGCTCTGATCGTCGCCGTCGTCGCGGCGCCCGCTCAGGCGGCCACGACGGGATGCGATCTCACCGGCGATACCCGCCGTGCCAATGACTGCATCACGCACTCTCATGTCGGCGCCACGGCCGACGGCAATATGCGACCTGGCGACACGATCGCGATCCGTCAGCGCATCGCAAACGTGCTTCGTGGAGACAACCTGGTGACCGAGGTGCAGTTTCGACGTGTCAGTCGTGACGGCAAGAAGGGGCCGTGGGTCGGCCTTCGCCGCACGCGCTGGGCCGCTGCTGATACGGCGGCCCACGCCACCCGCACGATCGACGTCTGCCGCGCGAAGCTCGTCGGGCGTTACGAGTTCCGCACCGCGGTCCGCGTACCGCGCGCGGCTCTGAGGGGTCATGCAGCGCGGCAGGCCACGGGACTGATCGCCGCTAGCGCGCCGACGATGGTGACGTTGCCGAACCTAGCGCTTCCCAACGCGTGCCCGCACTCGCCTGATGACGAGACGATTGTGGAGTACTTCAACGAGATCGAATTCAGCGAGGACATCTACGTCACGATTGTCGACCAGGGCACGTCATTCGCGGCCTCGTTGATCTGCCCTCCACAGCAGTCCGTCTACTTTCCGCCGGCCGCGTTCGGTCTCGTCATGGCGGTTGAAGGTGCGCCGTCGGGTGTTGCATGCAACGAGAGCGGCGTCGTCTTCGATAAGGCGACACTGATTCGCGGAGGGTACGCCGGGTGTGCAGTGCGTGGAGGCCTGCCGATCTGCACGTTCAACATCCTCGCGTACAACGAGACAACGCAGGTCGTCTACAGCGACACGCTGATTCAGGTCTCGGTCGTGGGCACTACCGCTTCGTATGCTCCGAGCGCCAACCAGTCCACGTGGCCGACGAATACCTACATTCCGAATCTCAACCCGGCCACGATCCAAGTCTGCCCGTCGAACTTCAACCCGTGCATCCTCACGGGGACCTGCACGCTGACGTCGTCGAAGGTCGGCTCGCTCTCGCTTTGCGACAGTGCGGACGGCTCGTCGTGCACCGCCCCGCCGGTGCCCGTCACGTACCACTTCAACGAGAACATCTACTTCCAGACGGCGCTCAAGTCGCCGGGCTAGGC
>CAINDT010000458.1 GCA_903847495.1 uncultured Actinomycetes bacterium | reverse complement strand
TCGGCCTTGATCTCACCGGGGGTCACACCGGCGCGGCGGGCGCCGAGCAGTGCGACGGAGCCGGCGATCGCGCCGAGCGCAGCCTGCGCGTCGGCGAGCGTGCCGCCCTCGTCGAGGTGGCGCGTGGCACCCCCACGCGCTGATCGCCGAGCGGACAGAATCCATCGGGATCGCGTCGGGGTTGAGCGTGTTCAGGATCGACTGGTCGTCGGAGACGTGGCGCATGGCCGCGAAGATGGTGTCGCGGAGCTCCTGGCGCTCGGCCTCGTTCGGCAGGCGACCCGTCCACAGGAGGTACGCGACCTCCTCGAAGCAGTTCTCGCGCACCAGCACCTCGGCGTCGTGGCCGCGGTAGATCAGCTGGCCGTTCTCGCCATCAACCAGTCCAATCTCGGACGGGCCGATCGAGATGCCCTCAAGGCCGTTGCCGGGGTGCATGCGGGGGTTCGTGTCAGTAGACATAGTGATCCTCTGAAGAGCGTTGGATAAAACGTAGCCGCATTCCGCATCGTGGGATGCCAGATGAGGCGTTTCCCGCCTTTTCGCGCGAATCTCCGACCGCGGCCGCCCGTCAGAACCGCGACGTCGACAGGTCAGGCGAGATCGCGGCGCGCGAACGCGACGGGCACGAGGCACGCCGCAGCGACGAAGACAGCCACCAGCACTGCCGCATGCCCGGCATCGAGCCCTTGGCGCAGCGCGTCCGACGAGGCGTAGTGGTACCAGGGCGACAACCAGCGGATGCGGTCGATCGCCGGCACCAATGGCGCGAGCGCGTTGACCAGATAGCTGGCGAGGGCGAGCGCGGCGCACACGGCGATGGCGATCACCCGACGCCCGGTCGCGGCGCCGACGGCCGTGGCGAGCGCGCCGAAGACGAGCGCGATCAGACCCGCACTCGCCACCGCGGCCAGCAGGTGCGCGGCCGACACGGCCAGATCGAAGACGGACGAGCAGATCACCAACGCGAGCCAGAGAACCGCGACGAGGACGACCAGCTCGAGCACCACTACGAGGAGCTTCTCGAGGGCGAGCCGCGTGCGCGATACGGGATTGGCCAACAAGAGGTCGAGGGTATGCGCCTCCTCCTCCCCGGCGATTACGCGCGCCCCGGCGCCGATCGCGGCGATCAGCAGGAGCAGCGGCACGACGAGCGAGAACAGCTCGGCCGCGAGGTAGCCGGCGGCGGTCGAGAAGTCGAACTCGCCGCCGAAGCTGACGAAGGCCTTGAACGCGTCGGGGTAGGTCTCGTGCAGCGTCTTGAGCGCCGGGTTGTCGCGCACCACCGGCCAGACCGCCGTGATCAGCGCCACGTAGCCGACGAGCCCGAGTGCCCACCAGCCGAGCGCCCGCCGGCTGTCCCGCAGGTTCCTACGCAGGATCGGCAGCATGGCCGCCTCCCGCGTAGAGCTGCCGGAACATGTCCTCGAGATCGGCCTCGTGCACGTCGAGGGCGGTCACCTCGTAGCCGGCCAGCGTCTTGATCAGCGGATCGATCGAGCCCTCCAGGCCGAGAGTCACCACGGTGCCGTTGGCCGCGAGCAGGGAGATCCCCGCGACACCGTCGAAGGCCCCGGGCGGCGGCGGTTCGGCGAAGGTCACCTCGACGCGGGTGAAGGCCCGCGCGCGGAGGACCTCGACGTGCTCAACCAGGGCGAGCCGGCCGTCACGGATCACCGCGATGCGATCGGCGA
>CAINDT010000457.1 GCA_903847495.1 uncultured Actinomycetes bacterium | reverse complement strand
GGCTACGACGAGAAGTTCGCCGCCGAGAACGGTGCGCTGTGGACCGACGGTCTGCTGCTGCACGTGCCCGCCGGCGTCAAGGTGCAGTTGCCGTTCCATGCCGCGTACGAGATCGCCACGCCCGAGGCCGCCCAGCAGTGGCGCGTGATCGTGTCGCTCGGCGAGGGTGCGGAAGCCACGCTCGTCGAGGAGCACCTGCCCGGCCAGCCCGGCTACGCCAACGGCGTCGCCGAGCTCGTGCTGGCCGAGACCGCGCACCTCACGTACGTGGTCGTGCAGGATCGCAACGACGCCTCGCTCCACTTCGCTGCGCATCGCGCCGAGATCGCCAAGGACGCCACGCTCGAGTGGTCGGCCTGCTCGATCGGCGCCAAGACGGGCAAGACCCGCATGGAGACGCGCCTGATCGGCGAGGGCTCGACCGGTCGCCTCAGCGCCGTCTACGTCGTCGATGGCAAGCGCCATCTCGACCTCGACACCACGCAGGAGCACGACGCCCCCAACGCCGTCTCGGACCTCGCCTTCAAGGGCGTGCTGCTCGACGATGCGCGCTCCGTCTGGCGTGGCGTCATCCGCGTCGCCGAGGGCGCCCACGGCACCGATGCGTATCAGGAGAATCGCAACCTGATGCTGTCGTCCACGGCGCGCGCCGACTCGATTCCCGGTCTCGAGATCGATACCAACGACGTCCGTTGCACCCACGGTGCCACGGCCGGGCCGGTCGATCCGATGCTCAAGTTCTATCTGATGAGCCGCGGCATTCCGCAGGCCGAGGCCGAGCGCATGGTCGTCGAGGGCTTCCTCGAGGAGGCACTCGAGCGCATCCCGGATCTCCGCATCCGCGAGGCGCTCACGACGGCCGTCATGCGCCGCGTGCCCGTCTGAGCGAGATGAGCTCCATGCCGTTCATGGGGACGCTGCCGCTGCGCTCCGTGGACGCCGAGCCGGTCGACGCCGTGCTCTTCGGCGCGCCGCACGGCACGCCGTATGCAGGCATCGACAACGAGGTCCACGCGACCACGGCCGAGGTCCTGCGCACGACGTCGAACGCCGACGGCGACTGGTCGGGACACTGGAACTACGACGTCGGCGGACCGATGTTCGGCCATCGCGGCCTCCGTGTCGGCGACCTCGGCGACCTGCCCACGCAGAGCCAGGATGGCGCAGGCAACCGGCGCCTGATCGAGGAGACCACGCGCGCCATCGTCGCGGCCGGGGCAGTGCCGCTGATGGTCGGCGGA
This sequence comes from uncultured Actinomycetes bacterium, assembly GCA_903847495.1. GTDB lineage: Bacteria > Actinomycetota > Thermoleophilia > Gaiellales > F1-60-MAGs149 > F1-60-MAGs149. The sequence continues at coordinate 1,410 of CAINDT010000457.1, read as the reverse complement.
GACGATTCCGTCCCGATCCCCTTTCTGACAGGGCTTGAGGCGCTCGGACCGCTCACGATCCTGCAGATCGACGCCCATATCGACTGGCGGCAGGAGCGTCGCGACGAACCCTTCGGCTTCTCGTCCACGATGCGCCGCGCCTCCGAGTTGCCGCATGTCGAACGGATCATCCAGGTCGGCATGCGCGGCTTCGGCAGCGCACGGGCCGAGGAGATCGCCATTGCCGACGACTGGGGGGCGGAGATCGTCACCGCCCGCGATGTGCACCATCGGGGCATTGAGCCCATCCTCGCCCGTATTCCGGAGGGCTCGACCGTCGTGGTCACCGTCGACATGGACGCGTTTGATGCGTCGCTGATGCCGGCGGTGATGGCTCCGACGCCGGGCGGGCTTGACTACACCCAGGTCACCGATCTGATCGGCGGGGTGGCGCGCCGAGGACGGCTCGCCGCGTTCGACCTGATCGAGTTCGTACCGGCGCGCGATCGCGACGGCACGTGTGCGATCACGGCGGTGTCGCTGCTCCAGTTCGTGATCGGCACCCTCGCCGACGTCTGAATCAGCGACGGCGCTTGACGACGACCGACGGCTTCGCCGAGGCGAGTGGTCCATTCGTCGGGGAGAACGTGGCGGTCAGCGTGTAGGTCGTGGTGCGCTTGCGCGCCAGCGCACGACCGGCGGCCTTCATCACGCACTTCACGCGGTAGGTGCCGGCGGCCGTGACGCGCTTGGACACGTTGCAGTAGCGGTCGCCCTTGTAGGTCATCGCCGCAGCGATCACGCCCGCGCCCGTGGTTGTGACGTTGAAGGCCACGCCGACGCCCTTCTTCGTGTACGTCACGGTGGCGGGCCCGAGGGTCAGCACACGGGCGCGGTTGTCCTTGCGTGGCGTCACCCTCGTCGAGGCGGCGCTGGCGGTACTGGTGCCGGCGACGTTGGTGGCGGTGACGGTGAAGGTGTATGCCGTGCCGTTCTTGAGGCCGGTAAACAGGCAGGTGGTAGCGCCCGTGGTCGTGCAGGTGGCGCCACCGGGCGAGGCTGTCGCCGTATAGCGGGTGATCGGCGAGCCACCGGTGTCGGCTGGAGCGGTCCAGCTGAGCGAGACGATGGTGTCACCCGGATCAGCAACGGCGGCGGTGGGGGCGCCAGGGACGGCGGCGGGGCAGATGGCGATGCTCGTGATGGCGCTGGCGACGGCGCCACTGAGTGTCGTGACCGGTGAGCCCGATGCGTTCGTCACGGTGACCTGGCTGAAATCCGTGGCGTACACCGCGGAGCTGTCCGGGCTCACGGCCACGTCCGTGACGGCAAACGACGCCGCCGAGCCGATCGACGTGAGCGCACCACCACTGATCGAGGCGGTCATGAGTGAATCGCGGCCGACCGCGGCGGTTCCGAGGAAGAGCCGGG
>CAINDT010000456.1 GCA_903847495.1 uncultured Actinomycetes bacterium | reverse complement strand
CTCGAGAAGCAGTTCCGCAACTACTACGAGAAGGCGTCGCGTCGCCAGGGCATCACCGGCGAAGTGCTCCTCCGCCTGCTCGAGATGCGCCTCGACAACGTCGTCTACCGTCTCGGCTTCGCCGCGTCGCGCGCCCAGGCTCGTCAGCTGGTGCGCCACGGCCACTTCCATATCAATGGCCGCCGGGTCAACATCCCCTCGTACCAGGTCCGCGCGGACGACATCGTCTCGCTGCGCCCTGGTGCAGCCGGCGAGGCCGCGGTGCGCAGCGCCACCGACCTCACCGCGTCGGTCGCCAACTGGCTCCAGGCCGACCATGACAACCTCACGGGCAAGGTGCTCCGCATGCCGGACCGTGATGAGATCGATACCCCTGTCCAAGAGCAGCTGATCGTGGAGCTGTATTCGAAGTGAGCACCCGCATGCTTGAATTCCAGATGCCGCAGATCACCCACGAGGAGGTCTCCGCGACCGAGGGCGTGTTCGTCGTCGAGCCGCTCGAGCGTGGCTTCGGTTACACGTTCGGCAACTCGCTTCGTCGCGTCCTGCTCTCCTCGCTCGAGGGTGCAGCCGTCACGAGCGTCCGCATCGAGGGCGCGCAGCATGAGTTCACGACGGTGCCCGGCGTCCGCGAGGACGTCACGGACATCATCCTGAACCTGAAGGGCCTGATCCTGCAGATCGAGGGCGACGCGCCCGAGATCGAGGCCGACATCGTCAAGTCCGGCCCCGGTGTCGTCACCGCTGCCGACATCGCGGTCGCCGGCCCGGTCGAGATCCTCAACAAGGATCTCGTGATCTGCAATCTCGCCGCCAAGTCGAAGCTCGAGATGTCGCTGACCATCGGTCGCGGCCGGGGCTACGTGCCGGCCAGCGAGAACAAGGACTTCGAGTCCACGATCGGCGTCATTCCGGTCGACTCGATCTTCTCGCCCGTCCGCCGCGTGACCTACACGGTCGAGCCGGCCCGCGTCGGCTCCGATACGGACTTCGACAAGCTGACGCTGCACGTGAAGACGAACGGCGCGCTCGATCCCAAGGAGGCCGTCACGGCCGCCGCGGAGATCCTGATCCGCCAGCTCAACATCTTCGCCAACATGGACACGGCCGAGCTGGCCCGCAGCCTCGAGCGCGCGGTGCCGGAGTTCGACGTCGCGCCGACGAACGGCATGGAGCACATCCTCATCGAGGAGCTCGAGCTGGGCGTCCGGTCGTACAACTGCCTCAAGCGCGTCGGCATCGAGACGGTCGGCGACCTCGTCGCCAAGTCGGACCGCGATCTGGCTGCGATCCCGAACTTCGGGCGCAAGTCGATCGACGAGATCCGCGCCGCCCTCGGAGCCCACGGCCTGCGCCTGCGCGGAGACGAGGGCTAGACATGCGGCACCAGCGCAAGGGACGCACCCTGGGTCGTGATTCGGCCCATCGCAAGGCGCTCTACTCGAACCTGACGGGTTCGCTGGTCGAGCACGGTCGCATCACGACCACGCTGGCCAAGGCCAAGGAAGTTCGCCCGATCGCCGAGAAGATGGTCACGCTCGGCAAGCGCGGCGACCTGCACGCTCGCCGCCAGGCGAAGGCGTACCTCCGCAGCGGCGACGTCGTGCACGCGCTGTTCGCGGACATCGCGCCGCGCTTCAGCGAGCGCCAGGGTGGCTACACGCGGATCGTCAAGCTCGGCCCGCGCTCCGGGGACAACGCCGAGATGGCGATCCTCGAGTGGGTCGACTGAGCAACCTGTCGCAATGAGCGATAGCGACCGCATCTCCGCAGGTTCGGTCACGATCCCGCGCATTCCCGGCTGGGAGGATCGCACCGTGCTCACGCTCGTCGGTCCGCCCACGGAGGGTGCGCAGCCGAACGTGGTCGTCACGCGTGAGCGGCTCTGCGACAACATGGGCCTCGGCGGTTTCTCCAGTGGCTGGGTCCAGAAGCTCGCGGATCAGGTGCCCGTCCAGGAGAAGAAGAACATCGAGCACATCCAGATCTCCGGCTCGCCCGCGCACCTGCGCGTCGTCGAGTGGGAGGCCGCGGGTCTGCGCCTGCGTCAGATGGTCGGGCTGACCACCGTCGCTGGTGATGGCTACGCCATCATCTGCACCGTGCCGTCCGCGATCTACGACGACATCGAGGCGCAGTTGCGCTCGGTCATCGAGGGCACGCAGATCGACGCCGTTTCGGCCGACGCCTAGGCGGTCTCGATGCGCGCGCCCGCCGGCGGTCCGAGCCTGATTGAGCACGGCATGCCGGGGCAGTACGCACCGGCGCCTCGTCGCGGCGGACCACTGCTCCTGGTCGTGCGGGTCGTCAGCGGTCTCGCGGCAATCGTCGCGGGTCTGCTCGACGTGCTGGGCCACGCTGCCATCGTGCAGCACGCGGCCGACTGGCCACTCCCTGCGCCGGCCGTCACCGTGTGGGTTGGCACGATCCTGCTGATCGTGCTCGGGCTCGGTCTTGTCCTCGGTCTGGCAAGCCGCCTGTGTGCACTGCTCCTGCTGATCCTCGCGCTGGTGATCGTGGCGACTGCGGGCCGCGTCGAGGGCGGGCTTCCGCTGTACGGGGCCGCGCTGCTGGCCGTGGCGTGTCTGCTCGTCGTCGCACGGGGCGGTGGTACGCCCGAGCTGCTCGATCGGATCGACCCGCGCACATGGTGAACACGCGGCTGCACGTGGCGTACGACGGCTCCGCCTTCAACGGCTGGGCCTACCAGCCAGGCGCCCGCACCGTCGAGGGGGAGATGCTGCGGGCGATCGACGCACTGCACGACACGCGCGCCGATGTCGTCGTCGCCGGTCGGACGGACTCCGGCGTGCATGCCACGGGACAGGTCGTCAGCATCAAGCGCGAGGGCGGCCCGCCGACCACCTCGCTGCCACGAGCCATGAACGCCCTGCTGCCCGCCGACGTGGCTGTGCTGGGGGCCGAGGACGTTGACGATGACTTCAGCGCGCGCTTCTCCGCCAAGAGTCGCTCGTACACCTATGACGTGCGGCTGGGCGCGCTGCGCGATCCGCTGCGCAGCCTCCGCGAGTTGCACGAGCCGCGTCGGCTCGACCGCGCGCTGCTCGACCGCTTCGCCGCCGAACTTGTCGGCACCCACGATTTCACGGCGTTCACGCCCGCCGAGACCGAGCACCGCACGTTCACTCGCACGATCCACGCCGCACGTTGGATCGACACCGACGCGGGGGTGCAGTTCCAGGTGACAGCCAACGCCTTCCTGCGGCACATGGTGCGCACGCTTGTGGGCACGATGATCGTCACGTCGCGCGGCGACAGCGGCACAGACCCCGACGGGTTCGCGTGCCTGCTCGAGGGCCGGCCGCGGGACGAGGCCGGCTGGACGGCGCCTCCGCACGGTCTCTGCCTCGTGCGCGTCGACTACTGACGACGGGAACACCTCGAGGTGATCCCGTCGCCTCTGGTGATCAGGTTCCGATTGGGGTCAGACCCCTAGACGTACCAGAACGCGAGTGCGGCGATCGCATAGATCGCCAGGAGCTGGAGACCTTCGAGCCACGTCGCCTTGCCGCTGATCGCGATGAATGCCGCGAGAACCGAGGCTGCGATCAGCACCGACATCTCGAGCGCGCCGAACGACAGCGTCAGCTCGTGGCCGAAGGCGAAGCCGGCGGCGATCGCGACGGCGGTCACGGCCAGGGCGACCTGGAGCGCGGAATTGAAGGAGATCCCCATCGCGAAGTCGAGATCGCCCTTCGCGGCGATCTTCACCGCGGCGAAGTGCTCGGCGACGTTGCCGACGATCGGGACGATGATCAGGCCGATGAAGATGGGGGAGATGCCGGTCGATTCGATCGTCGGCTCGATCGCGCTGACGAGGAATTCCGAGAGGAAGCCCGTCACGACTGCCGAGATGACCAGCACGATCAGCGATAGGCGCGGCGTCCAGCGGGCTGCACCCTCCGATGCACCCGACTCGTCCGGCGACCGAAACGCGTGGAAGAGGTACGCGGCGTAGAGCAGTGCCATCACGATTGCCACGCCGTGGGAGACGCCGATCTCGGCGGACGGATCGTCTTTCATCACGAACGAGAACAGCGTGGGGATCGCCAGCGCGGTCGTCGCGAGCAGCAGCATCGTCGCGTTGACGCCCGCGATCGTCGCGTTGAAGCCCTGGCGACCATGCTTGATGCCTGACACCAGCAGCGAGGCACCGAGGATCAAGAGCACGTTGCCGAGCACGGAGCCGATGATCGAGTAGCGCGCCACGTCGATCAGCTCGCCGCCCTGCCGGATTGCGAGCACCACGATGATCAGCTCGGCGGCATTGCCGAAGGTCGCGTTCAGCAGCGCCGAGATACGCGGCCCCGCCGCCTCGCCGGCCTGCTCTGTGGCCACGCCCAGCACGTGCGCCATGCCGGCGACGGCGATGCCGCTGATCACAAAGATCAGCACGGCATTGGCGTGGGCGAAATGGAGGGCGAAGGCCAAGACCGCAATGCCGGCGATCACGGCGAACTGGATCCCCTCCGAGCGGTTGATGCCGCTCTGCTGTGCGTGCCCTGTCACTCGCGCAGCATACGGGGAGCGGTATCGTGGCAGGCGCATGCGCGTACTCCTGACGAACGACGACGGCATCGACTCGCCGGGACTCCACGCATTGGCCCGCGCGCTCGCGACCGTCGCCGACGTGGTGGTGGTCGCGCCGGCCGAGAATCAGAGCGCCGTGGCACGTGGGATCACCATCCGCCGCACGCTCGAGGTCGAGGAGCGCGATCTCGACGGAGCGATCGCCGCGTATGCCGTCGGCGGCACGCCCGTGGACTGCGTGCGCTTCGCGGAGGCGACCGAACCGGGGCGCAGCTTCGACGTGGTCGTGGCCGGTGCCAACCTCGGCCTCAACCTCGGCGACGACGTCACCTACTCCGGCACCGTCGCCGCCGCCATGGAAGGCGTGCTGCTCGGGACGCCCGGGCTCGCGGTCTCGCAGCAGTCGACCGGCGGGGAGCTCCACCACACGCGGGACGGCCAGTACGAGTTCGCGACGGCGGAGCGCATCGTGCCGCGCGTCGTGACGCTGCTCGCCTCCGGCGATCTCGGCCGCGACGTGTTGCTCAACGTCAACTGCCCGACAGGCGAACCTCAGGGCATCCGCGTCTGCAAGCTGGGGCGCCGCATCTGGGCCGACCAGATCGAGCTGGCCGAGGAGCACGACGGCAAGCGGCGCTTCCGGCTCTACTCGGGTGATGCCGACTACCACCGCGCGCCCGGCACCGATTTCGAGGCGATCAGCGAGGGCCACGTCTCGATCACCGCGCTGCACGTGGACTGGGAGCACCCCGAGAGCGCGACGCTGCTCGCCGGCCTCGCGGGTCTGCTCGACAGCGGCGCCTGAGCGAGGCGCGATCACCAGAGAGCGGTGACGTTTGAGCGGATCTGCCGCTAGTCGTCGTCAGTCCACGCGTTGGGTGCGCTGCTCTGCTCCTAGGGTGACGTCTTCAGGGGAGCTGCGCTGCGCACAGCTCGCTGAAGAGTGACCCTTCAAGTTGATGGCGCCTGCGGCGTCACCAACTTGTCCACAATTCGCTCAGGGGACCCCGCTGCGCGGGAATCTCTGAGCGAGGCGCGATCACCAGAGAGTGGTGACGTTTGAGCGGATCTGCCGCTAGTCCTCGTCAGCCCACGCGTTTGGCGTGGACGATTGTTCTTCTACCACGAGGTCGAGTCGTGAGGGCGGCGGCAGATCCGGGCGCTCCTGAGTCGCAGCTGCAGGGGAGCTGTGCTGCGCACAGCTCGCTGAAGGTGCTCCTCTCAAGTGGGCAACGCCGTCGGCGTTGCCCACTTGTCGCCGTGTCTCTCAGGGGAACCCCGCTGCGCGGGGATTCTCTGAGAGCAGCTCGGAGTGGGATGATCCGCCGCTAGTCGTCGTCAGTCCACGCGTTGGGTGCGCTGCTCTGCTCCTCTACTACGAGATCGAGTCGGGTAGGCGGCGGCAGATCATCCCGCTCCTCGCCGTCAAACCGATGCTCTCGGAGCAGCACTTGGGCCACCCGCAGGCGGTCGATGGCGGAGGGGGCGGCGGCGCCGAGCAGCTGGCCGTCGGCCAACCAGTCGCAGATCTCGTCGAGCAGGTCGTAGGCCGCGATCAGGCAGGCGCCCGCGGAGAGCTCCTCGGCGTCGCCCGTCACGCGCGCCACCAGGGCGGCGGCGAGCTCATCGCCCTCCATCCGCAAGACGTCGCCGCGGCGCGTCTTCCACGCCGCGCCCGTCACGGGAGCGGCCAGCAGGCGCGCGGCCTGGGCCTGCGCCATCGCCAGACGGGTCTGCGGACCGCGCAGACGGCCCTCGCGCAGCAGGCGCTCGACGCCCAGCACCAGCAGGAGGCCGAACGCCGTGCGGCGGCGGCCGCGCTCGATCACCGGCGAGGGCGCCGACCAGTAGATCTGGCGCTGCAGCGGGGTGAGAGACGAGTTCGGCATCAGGTGAAGCGTAGACCGGTTAATCATCCCTTTCGACGGGGGAGCGCCGCCGGACGAGCGCACAGGCCGCTGGTGCTGTAGCATCGCTGGCAGTTCTCGGAGGGGGATCCGGATGTGTCGTCAAGCCGCGCGAACCGCGACGGTGCTCATGGTCATCAGTGCGATCGCGATGGTGCT
>CAINDT010000455.1 GCA_903847495.1 uncultured Actinomycetes bacterium | reverse complement strand
CTGCCGTCGTGTTACATCCGCCCGCTGGTGTTCCGCGGCGCCGGCGAGATGGGTGTCAACCCGCTCAACTGCCCGGTGCATACGATGATCGCGGTCTGGAAGTGGGGCGCGTACCTCGGCGACGAGGCGATCCAGAACGGCATCCGCTGCATGATCTCCTCGTGGCGCCGCATTGGGCCGAACATGATCCCGGCGACGGCGAAGGCCTCCGGCCAGTACCTCAACTCGCAGCTCGCCAAGATGGAGGCGCTCAAGCACGGGTACGACGAGGCGATCCTCCTCAACGAGGCCGGCCTGATCGCTGACGGCTCCGGCGAGAACGTCTTCGCCGTGATGAACGGCAAGCTCTACACGCCGCCGATCAGCGCCTCCTGCCTGCCGGGTATCACCCGCCATGCGGTGATGGAGATGGCCGAGACGATCGGCATCGAGACGGTGGAGCGCGAGCTCACGCGCGCCGAGCTCTACTTCGCCGACGAGGTGTTCCTGACCGGCACGGCCGCCGAGGTCACGCCGGTGGCGTCGCTGGACGACCACCACATCGGCAAGGGCCCCATCACCCAGCAGATTCAGGACATCTTCTTCGCCACGGTGCACGGCAAGCACGAGCTGTCGAAGACGTACCTCGAGTACCCCAAGGGCGCGTGAGCCCCGCCGGCGAGCCGATCCCGCTCGCGCAGCCCGACGTCGGTCCGCGTGAGGAGGAGCTCGTACTCGAGGTGCTGCGCTCGGGCATGCTCTCGCTCGGTCCGATGGGGCCGCGTTTCGAGCGCGCCTTCGCCGACTGGGTCGGCACGAAGCACGCGGCCGCGGTGTCGAGCGGCACGGCCGGTCTGCACCTTGGCCTCGTCCGTGCTGGCGTCGGTCCTGGCGATGAGGTCATCACCTCGCCGTTCTCGTTCATCTCGTCTGCCAACTGCGCGCTGCACGCCGGCGCCGATGTGGCGTTCGCCGACATCGATCCGATCACGTTCAATCTCGATCCCGCCGCGCTCGAAGCAGCCATCACGCCGCGGACCAAGGCGATCGTCCCCGTGCACATCTTCGGTTTGCCCTGCGACATCGAGGCGATCTCGGCGATCGCGGCCACGCATGGCCTGGCGGTGGTTGAGGACGGCGCCGAGGCGCTCGGCGCGGTGCGCCAGGGGCGCAAGATCGGGACCCATGGCTCGCCGACGATCTTCGCGTTCTATCCCAATAAGCAGATGACCACCGGCGAGGGCGGGATCGTCACCACCGACGACGACGACGTCTACGAGGACATCCTCAGCCTGCGCAACCAGGGTCGCGCCGATTCGGGAGCATGGCTCGAGCACGACCGTCTGGGCTGGAACTACCGCATGGACGATCTGTCCGCGGCGGTCGGGCTTGCGCAGGTCGAGCGGCTTGACGAGATCCTCGGCAAGCGCGCCGCGGTCGCGGAACGCTACGCGACGTTGCTGGCCGGCCTGCCGGGCGTGACGCTGCCCAGCGTGGTGGAGGGCGATGTCCGGTCGTGGTTCGTCTACACCGTGCTGCTCGAGCCGGGAGTCGATCGCAACGCAGTGATCGGCCTGCTTGCGAAGCGAGGCGTCGCTTCCAAGCCGTACCTGCCGTCGATCCACCTGCAGCCGCTCTACCGGGCGCGGGGGCACCGCGAAGGCGAGTTCCCGGTCAGTGAGGCAATCTCCGCGCGCGCGCTGGCATTGCCCTTCTTCGGCAACCTGACGCTGGAGCAACAGGAGCGTGTCGCCAGCGAACTCGCCGCCGTTCTGGCGGATCCGCCGGTACTCTGAGGCGCATGGCAGCGTTCGTCTCGACGCCGGTGGTGGCGTATTCCACCACGGCCGCGTGGATCGCAGCACCTGCGATCGGCACAGGTAGCTTCGCGTGGCTTGAGGTGGGCAAGCAGGACGGCGACGTGCGCACGGTCGCTGCGTTCCGTGGTGATCGCCTGCTCGTCCGCTCCGCCGGTCGCACGATCCCTGTCGTCCACGAGCCGTGCGTCACCAAGCCGTGCAACACCGTGCAGGCACCGGTCGGGGAGGGAGATGGCTCGTTCGCCTACGCCGTCGCGTTCCCCGGTACCGGCGGCTACGTCGCCAACGTGAATGCCGGGGGCACGTCGAACGTCGTCGCCGAGGATCAGACCGACCCGCACGACATCGCCACGCCGCATCTGGTCGCCGCGGCGGGCACGACGGTGGTGTGGGTCGATAACAACACCATCTACAGCGCACCCAACGCCGGCGGTGCGGCAACCGCGCTCGTGGCACCCGAGCAGGCCGGCGGCACCATTACGTCGATCGCAGCCAGCGCGGCAGGCGTCGCCTGGACGGCCAAGGCCACCGCGGGCGGCACGCTCATCGGCGTGCGCGATACGGGCGGGGCAATCGCGACCCGGGCGGCCGAACCGGATACCGGCGTCGCGACGCTGTACTCCGTCGGTCTCGCCGACGACGGCACGGCGGTCGCGGTCCGACGCACGTTGGCGAAGGGGAAGCAGCAGACGGCGCTCGTGGCGTACGCGACCGACGGAGCGGCGCGGACGTTGCTGACGTCGGTGCCGTTCGGCAAGCGTGATCCCTTCGAGCTGACGCGTCCCTCCGTGATGGGCTCGCGTGTCGCCGTGCGCATGCGCGGTGGGCGCGGTGGCGTCAACGACGAGCTGTGGGTCGTCGATCTCGTGACGGGGAAGTCAGGTCGCGTGACGTCGGTGCCGCGCACCGAGGCCCGCCTCACGGATCCGTCGTTGGGCGGCGGTCGCCTCGTGTGGGCGAAGGACGAGTTGTCGTCGCGTGGGCGCCTGCAGCGGGCACGGCTCTACAGCGCCGCCGTCAAGCCCTAGAACGGCGAGACGAACAGGGTGATCTTGGTGTCGCGCGGCACCTTGCTGTTGGGCGACGGCTCCATGCTGAACACGCGATCGGTGGGATTGAGCAGGCCATCCGCGTTGATCGCGCCGGCCACGAGTCCGGCCTTGGCGATCTCCGTGCGCGCCTCCTCGACGGTCTTGCCGGCGACGTTCGGCACCAGCGACCCCTTGTAGTCGCCGCTGGCGGAGATCGTGATGACGGAGCCGAGCGGCGCCGGTTTGCCGGGAGACGGACTTTGCGCCACGACGGAGCCGAGTGGCAGTCCCTCCGCGTCCTGTTGGTCGACGATCACGACGCGGAACTGCGCGGCCTGCAGGCGGGCGATGGCGGCCTCAGTGAGGCTGGGCTGGCTGTCGGTGGCCACGACGTTTGGCACGAGGATCGAGGGGATCTTGCGCGCGATGATCAGCGTCACCACGCTGCCAGGCTCGACAGCGCTCAGCGGGGACGGCGACTGCACCACGACGGTGCCAGGCTTTTCGCCCGGCTGTGCGGGGCGGTACTGGAAGCGAATCTGCAGACCGGAACCGTTGGCGATGGAGTTCGCCTTGCGCTTGTTGGACGCGGAGAAGTCGGGGACCGAGATGAGGTTGGACTCGCACGGCCCCATTTCCATCGGCGCGAGCGTTTGGTCCCAGACCACGACCTGCGCGTACTTGCAGCCCGGGGGAACGCGCTGGCCGGTGCGCGGATCGACGGAGACCGGGATCGACGACGTGCCGACCGGCGCGGGCCAGTCCTCGACCTCCTGTCCTCGCAGCGAGGCGCGCATGTACTGGCTCCACATCATGGCGGGGAACGTGCCGCCGTACACCGGCGAGCCGTTGTACTGCGTCCGCATCGGTCGCGCCGGATTCTCGTAGCCCACCCACGTGGAGACGGTGCGCTGCGGCGTCGAGCCGACGAACCACGCGTCCTTGAAGTCCGAGGTGGTGCCGGTCTTACCGGCTGCTGGCCGACCGATGTTGGCGGCCTTGCCCGTGCCGTAGCGGATCACGCCGCGCATCGACTCCGTCACCTCGAGTGCATCCTCCTCCGGTACGGCCTGCACGGCGACCGGCGTGTTCACGAGCTCTCGGCCATCGGGGAAGATGATGCGCTTGATCGAGACCGGCTCCATCGAGGCGTCGGTGATGCCCGAGTCCGGTGTGTGGAAGAGGATCGAGCCGCCGACGCGCTGGCCGTTATTGGCGATGGTCGCGTAGGCGTGCGCCATCTCGAGCGGCGTGACGCCGACGAACAGGCCGCCGAGCCCGATCGCGGGCTGCCCCTCGTCGATCGGCGAGATGATGCCGAGTCGGTGCGCGACGTCCGCGACCACCGATGGCTTGATGAGCATCGTCAGCTGTGCGAACACCGTGTTGTCGGATAGGGCCATTGCCTCAGGCAGCTGGAGGTCCTTGCCGTAGTCGTCCTCGCTGTTGGTGACGTACCAGAACTGTCCGCCGCCAAGATCGAACAGCTGCTTGGCGGAACGGAAGGTCGTCGTGGGGCGGACGCCCTTCTCGAGCGCGGCGAGATACACAAACGGCTTGAACGCCGAGCCGGGCTGCCGGTGCGCATCGGCGGGGACGTTGAACTGGTGCTGCGGGGAGTACGGCTTGCCGCCAGCCATGGCGAGCACCTCACCGGACCGCGGATCGATCGAGACGATCGCGCCCTGCGGCATGCGCTTGCCCTGCAGCTGGTCCGCGAGCGCCTGCTCGGCCAGTTGCTGCTCACGCAAGTTGAGGGAGGTGACGACCTTCATGCCGCCGCCGAAGGTCTGTGCCGTGCCGAAGCGGTTGACGAGTTGCTCGGTGATGAACTGGGCCCAGTAGGGATAGTTGGTGTCCAGCGGCTTGGGCTCGATCCGGGTGACGGGCAGCAGGCGGCGTCCCTGCTCGACGGCGGCGGTGTCTGCGTCAATGAAGCCCTGGTTCGCCATCGTCTGCAGGACGAGGTTGCGGCGGGCGAGCGCGGCCTCCGGATTGCTGATCGGGTCGTACGTCGACGGAGACTTCAGCACGGCCGCGAGCAGGGCCGAGTCGGCCGGATCCAGGTTGCGCGCCGAGGTGCCGAAGTAGTACTTGGAGGCGCTCTCGACGCCGTACGTGTTGTGTCCGAAGTAGACGGTGTTGAGATACGCCGTGAGGATCTTGTCCTTGGGCCAGCGCTGCTCGAGCTGCCAGGCCAGCGAGGCCTCGCGCACCTTCCGCTGCACGGTCTGCGTGCTGGTCAGGTACGTGTTCTTGACGAGCTGCTGCGTGATCGTGCTGGCGCCCTCGTTGGTGCCGGAGGCGAAACGGTTGAAGACGGCGCGGGCGATGCCGGGCAGGTCAACGCCGTTGTGGTCGTAGAAGCGCTTGTCCTCAACGGCCACGACAGCGTCCTTCATCACCTTCGAGATGCCGTTGCTCGGGACGATGACGCGCGACTGGTCGGAGCGGAGAATCGCGATGCGCCGCGGCGTTCCCGTCTCGCCGGTGACCCAGATCGAGCCGTCCTGCGCGAGGCTGGTGGTGCGACCGTCGAACTGGCGGAGATCCGGCAGGTTGGTGGTGATGGCGGTGACGAACCCGTACGTCGCAGCCGATGCGAAGACCAGGCCGACGAGGAACGCGATGACGGACACCCGCAGCCAGCGCCAGCGCCTTCGACGGGGGTCGTCGACTACACCGGGCTGATCCGGCAGTTCGAGGACGAGGCGTCCGTAGCGGCGAAGAGTCGGTTTACGTCGGGCCATGTCGATGGCGCCCGCATGGGCACCTGCCCATGGTATCCCGCGCCCGCACCGCCGGCGTGGGTATTCTCCAGTGCTGGATGTCGGATCACCTTCGCCCATTGCTGCGTAACGCCGTCGACGTGCTCCCGGAGGGTGCGCTGGCGAAGCGCCTCGAGGAAGCCAACGCCGCAGGCCGGCCGCTGCGCATCAAGCTCGGCGTCGATCCCACCGCGGGTAGCGTCACGCTCGGCTGGTCGGTCGTGCTGTCGAAGCTCCGCGCCTTCCAGGATGCCGGGCACCTGCCGGTCCTGATCATCGGAGACTTCACCGCGCGGGTGGGCGACCCGTCGGGCAAGTCGAAGACGCGTCCGATGCTGACGGTGGAGCAGATCAAGGCGAACGAGGCGGATTACATGCGCCAGTTCGCCAAGATCCTCGACATGGATCGCATCGAGATCCGCCACAACTCGGAGTGGCTGGGCGAGCTCGGCGCCAACGGACTGCTCGAGCTGGCCTCGCGCGCGACACTCGCGCAGATCCTGGAGCGCGACGACTTCTCGAAGCGGTACGCGTCGCAGACCCCGATCTCCCTGCAAGAGCTGATGTATCCGCTCCTGCAGGGCTACGACTCCGTGGTGATCGACGCCGACTGCGAGATCGGCGGCACGGACCAGAAGTTCAATCTGCTGGTCGGTCGCGATCTCCAAGAGCAGTGGGGCAAGCCGCCGCAGTCGATCATGACCCATGCCCTGCTCGTCGGTACCGACGGGACGCAGAAGATGAGCCAGTCGCTTGGCAACTACATCGGCGTCGAGGATCAGCCGGGTGACATGTACGGCAAGACGATGTCGATTCCCGACGAGGCGATGGCGACGTGGTTCCGTCTCGCGTCAGGCCTGCCCGAGGACGATGTGGAGCAGCGCATCGCCGCGCTTGCGGCGGGAGAGTTGGAGCCGGTCGAGGCCAAGCGTGCCCTCGCCTGGTCGATCGTCGCCCGCTTCCACGATGACG
>CAINDT010000454.1 GCA_903847495.1 uncultured Actinomycetes bacterium | reverse complement strand
CGCGCCGGTCGAGCAGCCGCCGAGCCGCCCGCCGACGGACCGCGAGATCGCGGCCGTGCGCGCGCTCCAGGTGGACATGCCGGCCGTGCCCGAGCCGCTCGCCGTGCTTGGCGAGCAGCAGGGCTTCACCGCGTCGGAGCTGCTCGAGATCGCGCAGCAGATGCTGGCCGACGGCCGCATGCGCCGCTTCGCTGCCGTCCTCAACCACCGCAAGGCGGGCTTCGTCCAGAACGGGATGGGCGTCTGGATGGTCGATGAGGACAAGGTGCAGGAGGCCGGCAGCATCATGGCCGCGTACCGCGGCGTCTCCCACTGCTACGAGCGTCCTGTCTACCCGGACTGGCCGTACCGCCTCTTCTCGATGACGCACGGTCGCGACAAGGAGGAGTGCGAGGCCGTCCTCGCCGCCCTCTCCGAGGAGACGGGCCTGAAGGAGTACACGGTCCTCTACTCGATCCGCGAGTTCAAGAAGACGCGCCTCAAGTACTTCGACGACGCGATGACGGCCTGGGAAGACGCGCACCTGTCGTTGGTGTGACGACGTGAGGTCCCCGAGGTGGCTCGTTCCGAAAGGAACGATTCACCTCGCGGACATCCCGTCGCATTGACCGGGACCGCGCGCGGTTCGGACGTCCGCCTACAGCTTGGTCTCGTCGACCGACCAGATGTCCGGCAGCTCGCGGAACTGCTCCGCGGCGTCGAGGCCGTAGCCGACCACGAACGTGTCGGGGATCTCGAAGCCGACGTAGCGACACGTCACGTCGTTCTCGAGACGCGCGGGCTTCGCGAGGAGCGAGCACACCTCGAGCGTCGCGGGCTTGCGCGTCTTGAGGTTGCGCAGCAGGTAGGACAGCGTCAGGCCAGAGTCGACGATGTCCTCGACGACGATCACGTCGAGGTCCTCGATCGGTCCGTCGAGGTCCTTGAGGATCCGCACGACACCCGACGACTGCGTGCCGGTGCCGTAGGACGAGATCACCATGAAGTCGATCGAGCACGGGATCGTGATCTCGCGGATCAGGTCGGCGAGGAAGATGAAGCCTCCCTTGAGGACGCACGTCAACTTGATCTGGCGGCCGGCGTAATCGGCCGAGATCTGCGCGCCGAGCTCCCGCACGCGGGTCTGGATCTGCTCGCGCGTGATGACGTGCTCGACGAGGGCGGGGTGCTGGCTCATGCGATCTCCTCGCGGCGGCCGGAGCCTGGGGGGTGGAAGACGATTGAGCCGCGGCGGACCTCCGCCATGGCGGCACCAGGCAGCGTGCGGCGCCGGGCATCGGTGCGCAGCGCCTCGACATCGTCATGGCCGAGGGTCACGCCGACGCGCGCGGCGGCGCGGCGCAGGGCGATGCGCTGGAGGGCCGTGGGGGCGGCGGCGAGGGCGTCGATCGGCACCGCGCCATCATTGCGAATGAGGTCGTCGGCAAGCGCGTCGAGCAGCGCGCGCTCGTCGTCGGCGATGGCGGCGGCGCGTGCGAGGTTGCGTTCGGCGCCCGGGTGCGCCTGCGCGAGCGCCGGCAGGACATCGAGGCGAATGCGGTTACGCGCAGGACCGGCCACGAGGTTGGTCGGGTCGTCACGCCAGCCGATGCCGCGCGCGGCGAGTTCGCGCCGCACCTCGTCGCGCGAGCAGTCGATCAGCGGTCGTACCCACTGCCCGTCGCGCGGCGGCAGGGCGGCGAGCCCGCGTGGTGTGCCCGAAGCGGCAAGGCGATAGAGCACGGTCTCGGCGCGGTCGCTGAGGGTGTGGCCCGTGGCGATCGCGTCGGTTCCCGCCGCGGCGAGCGACGCCGCGCGACGTGCGTCGCGCAGTCGTGCCTCGAGGTTGCCGCCGTCGGCGACGCCACCATCAACGATCTGCAGCGGCACGGCGAGGCGCTGCGCCAGGTCGCGGCAGGCATCAGCGTCGGCGTCGGACTCTGCGCCGCGCAGGCCGTGGGCGACGTGGACGACGCGCACGGCGCAGCCAAGTTCGGCCAGCGAGACGACGAGCAGGGTGGAGTCCGCGCCGCCGGAGAGCATCGCCACCACGGGGGTGCCGGCGAGCAGCTCGAGGGCGAGGGCGCGCTCGCGAATCCGCTCGGCGACGCTACTGCTCACGCGCGGCGAGCCTGCCAGCGTAGGTCGTACCGACCTCGATGTACTTGGCGTGGAGCGCCTCGCGCGCGTCCTCGTCGCCGGCGGCTTCGGCCTCGGCCATGCCCCGCTTGATCTCGCGCAGGCGCTCCTCAAAGCGTAGGACGACGGTCTGTTCGCCCGTCAGCTCGTCCTTGCGGTCGGCGAGCAGCAGCAGACGCGGACGCCAGAGCGGTGCGAGTCGCGCCAGCTCGTCGTGGTCGGGCAGCGCGGCGTCGAGCGCGGCGAGCGCGGCTGGCGCATGGGCCTTCAGCGCGTCCTGTGCAAACGGCGCGAAGGGGTCGTCGGAGAGCGCGGTGACGATCGCCGCGCGCACCGCGGGGTCGGAGAAATCGAGTGGCGATCCCTCGGCGCCATGCACGGCGAGGCGCACGGTGCCGGCCTCGAAGGCGTGCGCGTCGAGGTCGACGATCATGGCGCCATTGCGGGATTCGACGGTCTGGCTCATCGGGCGTCAGTCTTGCAGGTGTTGCAGCGCGTCACTGAACGCACGTAGGATTGCGCCATGGAGGGAACGCTCGCAGACCAAGCGATGATGCGCATCTTCGGCGTGGCGAAGCCGCTGATCGGCGTCGTCCACCTGCTCGCGCTGCCCGGCTCGCCGGCCTTCGACCGCGTTGCGGGCATGCGCCCGATCGTCGAGGCGGCCAAGCACGATGCGCTCGTCTGCCAGGAGGCGGGCGTCGACGCGATCATCTTCTGCAACGAGGGCGACCTGCCGTATCGCGTCGAGGTGACGATGGAGCAGTCGACCGCGATGGCCGCGGTGATCGGTGAGATCGAGCCCGCGCTCGATGTGCCGATCGGCGTGGACATGCTGTGGGACCCGTTCGCCACGCTCGCCGTCGGTCGTGCCGTAGGCGCCCGCTTCGTGCGCGAGGTCTTCATCGGCGTGTACGAGTCCGACATGGGCCAGCTGCGCCCCGACCCCGGTGCCGCGTTCTCGTACCGCCACTCGAGCGGTGCCGACGACATCGCGGTGCTGACGAACCTCACGCCCGAGTTCGCGTCGCCGCTCGGCTCCCGCACGGTCGCCGACCGCGCCCAGGGCGCTCGCTTCTTCGGTTGCGAGGCCGCACTCATCTCCGGTCCGCGCGCCGGCTCGGCGTTCCGCTTCGCCGACCTCGAGGAGGCCAAGGCGGCCTGCCCTGATCTGCCCGTGCTCGCGAATACCGGCGTCCGGCACGACACGGCCGAGCGCATTCTCGAGACGGCCGACGGCATCATCGTCGGCACGTCGCTGAAGGTGGATGGCAAGACCGCCAACCGCATCGACCTGGACCGCGCCCGGCGGATGGTCGAGCTCACGCGCGTGGCGCGCGAGCATCATCTCGAGCGCATCGCTGAAGCGCGCGTCTGAGCCGGCTGCCTGAGCCCCGCGGTCTGCGGACCGCATCTGCGCGAAAGGGGTCCTGATGGAGTACTGGACCAGCGTCGCCAACCAGCACAGCGAGTACTGGCTCTCGCCGGCCAATCCCGTGCTGCCGCCGACGCCTGCGTCGGCGGAGAGCATCGCGGAGGCCTACTGGACGAGCCTGCAGGCATCGCTGCGCGGCGTGGTGCGCGCCGAGGGCGACATGCTCGGACCGATCCGCTTGCGCGTCGCCCGAACGGGGGTGACGGTCCTCGGTTTCGCCGCGGCGATCATCGAGGAGGTCGACGGCGGCATCGAGATCGCCTTCCCGATCATCTCCGGCGCCGCGTGCTCGGCTGCGGCCGGAGAGTTGCGGCTGATCGCCCGCGTCGACGGCGATCGCGTGCAGCTCGGCGTCGTCGTCGATGGCTACCGTCCGCGCTTCGAGCGTCTGCGCATCACGTCGTTTCCGATCGCTGCGCCGTACACGCTCACCCAGCATCTGGTGCACGGCTGGGTGACGAAGCGCAGTCTCCAGAAGATCGCCCGCGTGATCGACCCCGTGCCCGTCGCGCCTCCACCGCTCGACACCGCTGGACGTCTGTCGGGCCTGCGCATCGGCGTTGTCGGCGCGTCCGGGTACATCGGCCGCCGCCTCGTGCCCGAGCTGCGCGATCAGGGTGGGCAGGTGCGCGCGATCGTTCGCCGCCCGAACCCCGACCTCGAGCTGGTCGCCGACATCGAGGTCGTGCAGGCCGACGCGCTCGACCGCGAATCGCTCGACCGCGCCTTCGCAGACCTCGACGTTGTCTACTGGCTCGTGCACTCGATGGGCGCGGGTGGCGACTTCGCCGAGCTCGATCGCGTGGCCGCGCGCAACGCCGCGGGTGCGGCAGCCCAGGCCGGCGTGCAGCAGATCATCTACATGAGCGGCCTTGGCGATGACGATCCCGAGTTGTCGCACCACCTGCAGAGCCGACACGAGACGGGGCGGATCCTGGCGGAGGGGAGCGTGCCGGTCACCACGCTGCGTGCCGCCATGGTCGTCGGCCAGCACAGCGCCTCGTTCCAGATGATGCGCGACCTCGTTCACCGGCTTCCGGCGATGGTGACGCCGCGCTGGGTGACGACGCGGTCGCAGCCGATCGCGTTCGCGGATCTGCGCGACTATCTGGTCGGCGTCTGCGCGCTGCCCGAGGCGTACGGGCGCACGCTCGATGTCGGGGGCCCCGACATCCTGACGTTCCAGGAGATGATGGAGCGGGTCGCGGTGCTAGCCGGTCGCCGCAAGCCGTTCATCCTGCCCGTGCCCGTGCTGTCGCCCGAGCTCTCGTCACTGTGGTGCGGCTTCGTCACCGATGTCGATACCAACATCGCGCGGCCGCTCGTCGAGGGCCTGCGCAACGAGACGATCTGCCTGAACGACGACATCCTGCGGCTCGTGCCGAAGGAGCGCATCTCGTTCGACGATGCGGTGCGCCGTGCCCTGCAGGGCGTGCCGCTCCGCTACTAGCGCCTACTCGAGCGGCCAGACGAGGCAGTTGGCCTTGCGGCGGAGGCGTCGCAGGTGCAGGCGGAAGCGCAGGCGACCGTAGATCCGCCGGTTCGGGCCGAAGACGAGGAGTCCGATCTCGCGGTTGCGCGTGATGTCGATCGTCGCCGACAGCGGCCGCGGCGAGTTGTAGACCAGCTGGCGCGCGTTCGCCCCGGCAGCGCGGGCACGCACCAGGATCTCGCGGATCTCCTCGCGCACGACGGGGTTGCCCATCGT
>CAINDT010000453.1 GCA_903847495.1 uncultured Actinomycetes bacterium | reverse complement strand
CGTGGACGCATACGGGATATGCGCAGGGTCGCTCTCAGGCCGCGCGTAGACTCACGGCATGCAGCCCGCCGACCTCCTGATCGACAACCTCGCCACGCTCGCCTCGATCGATGCCGACGGCGACTTCGGCGTCCAGCACGATGCTGCGATCGCGATCCGGAACGGTCACATCGAGGCCGTCGGTCCCCGCGAAGAGGTGCTCCGGGCAGTGCAGCTCGCCGACGACGCCGAGGTGATCGACGCCAGCGGCATGAGCGCGGTCCCCGGCCTGGTCGACTGCCACACGCACATCGTCTACGGCGGCAACCGCATCCACGAGTTCGACCTCCGCGCCCAGGGTGCCGACTACGAGCGCATCGCCGCCGAGGGCGGCGGCATCAAGGCGAGCGTCAAGCTCACGCGCGAGGCAACCGACGAGGCGCTGCTGGCCGCCGCCACCAAGCGCCTCGCGCGGATGCGCGCACTCGGCACGACGACGGCCGAGGTGAAGTCGGGCTACGGGCTGACGGCACAGGACGAGGCGCGCATGCTCGCCACCGCCAAGGCCGCGGGCGAGGCGGCCGGTGTGCGCGTGACCACGACGTGCCTGGCGCTCCACTCCACCCCGCCCGAGGCGGCCTCGCCCGATGCGTATGTCGACTACGCAATCGAGGAGATCCTGCCCGCCTGCGCACCGCTCGCCGACGCCGCCGACGTCTTCCTCGAGCGCGGCGTCTTCGACGTCGAGCAGTCGCGCCGCTTCCTCGAGGCCGCACGCAGCCACGGTCTGCGCCTGCGCCTGCACGCCGACCAGTTCTCCGAGATGGGTGCGATCCCGCTCGCGATCGAGCTCGCCGCCGCCAGCGTCGACCACCTGGAGGCAACCACCGACGACGGCGTCAAGGCGCTCGCCGCCTCCAACGTGATCGGCGTCGGCCTGCCCGTCGCGGCGCTCACGCTGAAGCGCCCGATGCCGCCACTGCGCCAGCTGATCGACGCCGGCGGGCGCGTCGCACTCGCGACGGACGCCAACCCGGGCTCTGCGCCGTGCCTGTCGTTGCCCACGACGATGCATCTGGCCTGCACGCAGATGGGCCTGTCCTGCGCCGAGGCGCTGGCAGCCGCCACGCAGGGCGGTGCGGCCGTGCTCGGGCTCGACGACACCGTGGGCCGCCTCGCCGTCGGCTACAAGGCCGACGTCGTGCTGGTCGACGACCCGGACTGGCGGCAGCTGATCGCGCAGCTCGGCGCCGAACCGGCGCGCGTCATCCGCGGCTAGGACCTGCAGGTTCGGAATGGGGTCAGACCCCAAACCGAACTTCAGTCTTCAGGTTCGGAATCGGGTCTGATCCCAAACCGAACTTCGACGTCAGACGGTCGCGCCGAGCGAGTCGCGCGCCACAAGGTCGGCGTAGCGGCCGCCCTGGGCGACGAGCTCGGCGTGCGTGCCGCGCTCCACGATCGCGCCGGCGTCCATCACGAGGATCTGGTCGGCGTCGCGCACCGTCGAGAGGCGATGGGCGATGGTGATCGTGGTGCGGCCCTCGGCGAGGGCGTCGAGCGCCTCCTGCACCTGGCGCTCCGTGTCGACGTCCAGCGCGCTGGTCGCCTCGTCGAGCACGAGGATGGGCGGATTGCGCAGCACCGTGCGCGCGATCGCGATGCGCTGCTTCTCGCCGCCGGAGAAGCGGTAGCCACGCTCGCCAACGACCGTGTCGTAACCGTGCTCGAGCCCCTCGATGTGCTCGTGGATGCGGGCCGCACGGCACGCCTCCTCGATCTCGACGTCCGTCGCGTCGGGCTGGGCGAAGCGCAGGTTCTCGCGCACCGAGGCGTGGAAGAGGTACGTCTCCTGGCTGACGACGCCAACGAGGTCGGCCAGCGAGGCGAACGAGAGGTCCTTGACGTCGACGCCGTCGATACGGACCGCACCCCGCTCGGCGTCGTAGAGACGCGCGACGAGGTAGCCGAGCGTGGTCTTGCCCGAGCCGGTCTCCCCCACCACCGCGGTGCTCGTGCCCGGCGCGGCCAGGAACGTGGCGCCCGCGATCGTCCACGGCCCTGATTGCTCGTAGCGGAACCAGACGTCGTCGAAGGAGACCTCGCCCTTAACGTCGGCGCGGTCGAGTGAGCGCGTGCCCTCGTGCTCGTCGATATCGACCTCGAGGTCGAGGTACTCGAAAATGCGGTCGAACAGGGCAAGCGATGCCTGCACGTCGATGCCGACGCTCAGCAGCGCGCCGACGGGGAAGAAGATACGCGTCTGGATGGTC
Organism: uncultured Actinomycetes bacterium; assembly: GCA_903847495.1. Lineage (GTDB taxonomy): Bacteria > Actinomycetota > Thermoleophilia > Gaiellales > F1-60-MAGs149 > F1-60-MAGs149. The sequence continues at coordinate 4,028 of CAINDT010000453.1, read as the reverse complement.
GCGAAGGCGACCAGAGTACCGATCGAGACCGCGCCCCAGCCGTTGGCGATCGACCAGCCGCCAGCCCAGTAGACGAGCGCCGGCAGGATCGCGAAGGAGGCGCTGATCGACGCCATCACCCAGCGGCCCGCCATGCGCTGACGCACCTCGAGCTCCGCGAGCTCGCGCGATTCGCGGCGGAAGCGCTCGGCCAGCTCGGGGCCGCGCCCCATCGTCTTGCCGAGCAGCACGCCGCTGACGGACAGCGACTCCTGCACCAGCGACGAGATGTCGGCCAGCGTCTTCTGGCGCTCCGTGGCCAGCTTGCGACGCTCGACGCCGACCCGGCGCGTGAGCAGCACGAAGAAGGGCACGAGGATCAGCGACAGGATCGCCAGGCGCCAGTCGAGCAGGAACATCGCGACGACCGCGGCGAGCACCGTCGTGACGTTCGAGACGACCGACGTCGCCGTCGAGGTGACGACGTCGTCGACGCCGCCGATGTCGTTGGCGATGCGCGATTGCACCTCGCCCGTGCGCGTGCGGGTGAAGAACGCGAGCGACTGGCGCTGCAGATGCTCGTAGACGTCAGCGCGCAGGTCGTGCATGACCTCCTGCCCAACGCGATTCGACAGGTACGTCTGCGCGACACCGAGGATGCCGACGATGATCGCGATGGCGATCATGCCGAGCGCGAGCCAGGCCAGCAGCGTCGTGTTGCTCGTCGGGATGGCGTTGTCGATGATGTCGCGCAGCAGGAACGCCGGCACCATGCCGAGCGCACTGGAGAAGACGATCAACGCGAGGACGACGCTGAGGCGGCTGCGCTCCGGCCCGAACAGCCGGAAGACACGGCGCAGATTCGCGCGGCGGACCTCCGGGTCCTCCGGCCGCTTGGGCTTATCACCCACATCGAACGTTCCGTGTCTGCCGCGTCCACTCACTGCAAGTCCTAACGCTAGAGCGCATCGTCGTATGCCGCAGCGCACGCCGCCGACGCGCGACGTGCGAAGGGGATCACATGAACCCCGAGGACTCGTAGGCTTCCGCCATGGCGCACGACCACGATCACGAGCACGGTCCGACCTGCGGTCACGACCACGAGCACGTCCACGGACCCGACTGTGGCCACGAACACGAGCACGTGCACGGACCCGACTGCGATCACGATCACGACACCGCGCCGCAGCAGCACCCGATCTTCGAGGTCGCCGACATTCCCGATGAGGACGCCGAGCGCTTCGCCGACGAGCTCGCCAACGCCACCGCGCGCATGGCGAGCGAGCTGGCGTGGGCCATCGCGCCGTACCGCGAGCGCGAGACGTTCGCGCTCGCCGGAGCGCCGGTCGCGGTCGTGTTCGAGCGCGCGCCGAACTCGAAGGCCAAGCCGAAGCACCGCTCGGGCCAGCTGTCGCCCGAGCTGCTGCCGTTTCTCGTCGATGCGACGGTGCGGACGCGCGAGCGCATCGCCTATGCCGATGACGAGGACAACCCGTTTCTGATCGCGCTCGTGCTCGCGTGCTTCTACGCCGTCGAGTCGTCGCGCTCCGGCGCGCTGGGACTCGGACCGGAGACACGCCGCGTGCAGCCGTCAGTCGAGGTGCTGAAGGACGATCAGGCGACAGCCGACATCTTCGGCGTGCCGGGCTCCGCGATGCTGCGCGCGATCGCGCCGGTCGAGGCAGAGACCGGCGGCGAGACGATCGCCGCCGTCCAGCTCGTCTGGCGCACCTGATCGCGCAGAGGGGTCTGGCTCCCGTGTCAACCAGACCGCTGTTCAGCGAACCCCGCTATTCACTTCCCTCGGCTCGGCGCGGGCGGTAGAGTCGCGCCATGTCCGAGACCGAGCTCCAGCGGCTGCAGCGCGAGGCGCTCGCCGATCCCAACGCGTTCTGGGCGCGGGAGGCGGCCGACCTCCCGTGGTTCTCGCCGTGGGACAGCGTGCTCGAGTGGGACGCGCCGACCTTCACGTGGTTCAAGGGCGCGACGACGAACATCACGGCCGCGTGCCTCGATCGCCACGTCGCTGCCGGCTATGGCGACCGACCCGCGTTGATCTGGCTGCGCGAGGACGGTGCCGAACGGCGCCTGTCCTATGCCGAGCTGCTGCATGAAGTCGAGCGTGTCGCCGCTGCTCTGCGCGTGCTCGGCATCGAGCACGGCGACCGCATCACGCTCTCGATGCCCGTCAGCGTCGAGGCGATCACGCTGATGCTCGCGTGCGCCCGCATCGGCGCAATCCACAGCGTCGTCTTCGCGGGCTTCGGCGAGGGCGCGCTCGGCCAGCGCATCCGACTATCGGGCTCCAAGGCCGTCTTCGTCGCCGACTCGACGCGCCGCCGCGGCAAGGTCGTGCCGCTCAAGCACATCGTCGATGCCGCCCTCGCCGACGGCGACCACGACGTCGAGCACGTCGTGGTGCAGCGGCGCGAGCCCGACGCCGCCCCCGCCGGCGAGGGCGAGCTCGACTGGGACGAGTTCCTCGCCGCCGGCGCAGACACCAGCGGCGCGTACGCCGAGGTCGCTGCCACCGACCCGGTCTTCATCCTCGCCACCAGCGGCACGACCGCGACGCCGAAGCTCGTCGTGCACGTGCACGGCGGCTACATGGCCGGCCTCGACGCGATGGGCCGCTGGGTCTACGGCCTCGACCGCAACGACGTTTGGTGGTCGACGTCCGACATCGGCTGGATCGTCGGCCACTCGTACATCGTCTACGGCCCGCTGCTGGCGGGCGCCGCGACGATCGCCTTCGAGGGCTCACTCGATTTTCCCGGCCCCGACACGCTCTACCGGCTGATCGCGCAGGAACGCGTGACCGGCCTCTTCACCGCACCGACCGCCGTGCGCATGCTGATGCAGCACGGCACCGCGCCGGCCGAGGGGCATGACCTTTCGACCCTGACGCGCGTGTTCTGCGCGGGCGAGACACTCAACCCGCCGGCCTGGGAGTGGCTGCAGCAGGCCGTGCTCGGCGACCGCGTCCCCGTGATCGACCACATGTGGCAGACCGAGACCGGCGTGCCGCTCTTCGCCAATCCGTGGGGTCTCGGCCTCGAGGAGATCCGTCCCGGCTCGGGTGGGCTGCCGATGCCGGGGTGGGACGTCGCGATCGTGGATCCGCAGACGCACGAGGAGCTGCCGGCGAATCAGGCCGGGATGATGGTCGTGCGTCGCCCGTTCCCCTCGCTGACCGGCACGATCTGGGGCGATCCGGACCGCTACGCGCTCGACTACTGGTCGCGCGTGCCGAACGCCTACGCCAGCGGCGACGCCTGCCGGTTCGACGAGGAGGGCTACGCGTGGTTCGCCGGCCGCGCCGACGAGGTGATCAAGATCGCCGCGCACCGCATCGGCACCGTCGAGGTCGAGACCGCGTTCCTCCACCACCCCGCTGTCGCCGAGGCTGGCGCAACGGGCCAGCCCGACGAGCTGCGCGGCGAGATCGTGGCCGTGTTCGTCGTGGTCAAGCCCGGCTTCGCGGCCTCGCCCGACCTCGAGCAGGAGCTGCGCGCCACGGTGCGCGAGGTGCTCGGCCCGGTCGCGGTGATCGGCGACCTGCGCTTCGTCTCCAGCCTGCCGAAGACGCGCAGCGGCAAGATCATGCGCCGCGTGCTGAAGGCCGTGGTAACCGGCGTCGACGTCGGCGACGTCTCGACGATCGAGAACGAGGGCTCCGTCGAGGACGCCCGCGCCGCCTTCCAGCAGCTGCAGGCCGAGACCGACGCGTCCTAGCGGGCGGGCTCGCGCAGCCAGCGCACGAAGTTGGCGATCTCGGGGCGCTCGACCCAGCCGTGCCGCTCGTAGAAGCGGCGCTCGTACGAGGCGCGTCGCTTGGCGTTGAGCAGCGACAGGCGAAACGCGCCGCGGTCGCGCGCCTCGGCCTCGATCACGCCGAGCACCTCGCCGCCGATGCCGCGACCGCTGTGCGACTCGAGGATGAACAGCTCGGACAGGTAGCCCTCGGGCCCGGGCATGAAGAGGTCGTGCACCCAGTGGACGTTGGCGTAGCCGATCAGGCCGTCGTCGCCCTCGACGACGAGCAGGGT